>JAAYHP010000088.1 GCA_012735355.1 Lysinibacillus sp.
CTAATATGTGCTCGACTTTGACTAATATCGCAATGCTCAAAGCTCGTTTTTTTCGGATTGGCTAATATTTTGACTATAGTGGCTAATTTCTTGGGCAAGTTGACTAATATATGCTCGACTTTGACTAATATCGCAATGCCAAGAGCTCGTTTTTTTCGGTTTGGCTAATATTTTGTCCAAAGTGGCTAATTTCTTGGGCAAGTTGACTAATATTTGCTCGACTTTGACTAATATCGCATTGACAAGAGCTCATTTTTCGGATTGCTAATATTTAACTTGTTTTTCATTCAAGCACAATTATTTTTATTGTTTATAAATATCTTCTCCTAAAACAAAAAAGCAGATTGAAACTTTTTCCAATCCACTTATCTCTCTCTAATATTCCACTTTAGGTTTCCCATACCAATTCCAAAAATCAACGACTCCAAGTGTCGCGTATTGAACATGCTTATTATCTTTCAGCTTCAGCAGTTCCTTCGTTGGCCCTGTAACAACAACGCCGTAAGATTTCACTCCATTTTTATCCACATAATCAATCATTTCTTCTAAAGTTCCGTGCTCTTCTAGATGCCACACAACGCGTTTTGCTAATTTTTTATGTTCCGCTAAAAACTGTAACCCATTTTTAAATGCCTTTTCCCGCAAATGCCCGCTTGCTCTTTCTGGAATTAAAGAACTCTTCTCCTCTTCCAATAAAGATTCAAAAGCATATTCATGGATTCCCCAAACTCTTGTCCCTGTAAAAACTGAATCTCGCTTTCCTTCCATCCCAGTATCGATCGCGTACCAAACGATATCTATACTATAGTCATTCAGCATTTGATACACTTCATCAATCGTATAAAAATCATCAAAACTTATTGCAACTTCAGACACGGTCCCTTCAGGCAACATGTCGAGTGCGTTCCACGTTTCATTCAGCCCCCATTGTAATGACTGTTGCTCTTCTTTTGAACGACTTCCATATACTCCTGGATGAAGAAAGTCGAGATCCACTACATATCGCAAATCTAGCCAGCTATTTGTCACATTTAGATGATTAAAACCCATCTTCCCCTCATATTTTCCGACGTATTTACTTTCACTACCTACCTGCTTTCGAAGGTCTTCTTGCAAGTCTGCATTAAAAAATACATTCGTTGATGTTACACCACCTTCTGAATAGACATTCGGAACCGTCATTTGCGTCGACGTTTGAATGACTTTATTTGCCGTGTGCCCAACAAAAGCATAATAAAGAGCTGTAATCATCATTGATGCAAGGCTAATGCAAAAAAAGATTCCGAGAGCCGTTAAAGCTGTCATGAGCCGATTTTTCCATACCGCTTTTCTCACAATTTGATGCTGTTGTTCGTGAGTAAGCACTGGGTAAAGGGCATCTTGCGAAATTGATTTTTGCTCACCAAGATTTTCATCAACGAACTGTTCACATTCCGCACAACTTTGTATATGCTCTTCAATTTCCCGCTCTTCATCCTCTGAACATTCTCCATTCACATATCCATTCCATTTCTCTCTCATATCTCTACACTTCATCCATCCCACTTCCTTTCATTTTTTCTTGGATTTCTTTCCGCGTTCGGAATAATGTCACTTTCACCTTTGGAAGGGATAAGCCTAACATGTCTGCAATTTCTTGATAGGAAAAATGATAATAATCTCGTAATATAACAATGTTTTTCTTATGTACTGGTAATGAATCAAGAATAACTAACCATTCGTTTATTTGTTGTTGATGAATAAACGTTTCCTCCGCCGCCTCCACTGTTTTCGTTGGCATCGTTGTTACATCTTCTAAATAGGTCGTCCTCTTCTCTTTTCGGATGTAATCAATGAACGTATGATTAGCCACCTTGAATAGCCATGGTTTGATTTTTTCATCTTTGTAACTTTCGAGATAAAGGAAGGCCCGGGTAAAAGTTTCTTGTACGATGTCTTGAGCTAATGCCTCATTTTTACAAAGTGAAAAAATATATCGATAGACGTCTTGTACATATAAAGAATAGATCGTTTCTAAATTGAATTTCTTACCCATCGTGCCCTCCTTTCACTCTATCCACGGATGAAACAAGAAAAAGTTACACTATTTTTGGAAATACTTGATTTTATTTTAGTATAAAGATTTTTTCCTTCACAAACGCATTAAAAAAAGAGCATGCCAAACATGCTCTAAGCCAATGATTCTTCTTTTAATCTTACTTCATAAAATCTCATTGCGCCCAAATCACCACGAGATTCAAAAACGCCTTGTTCGATTAAGTGGCGGAGGCGATATTCGATCCAATCATCACTCAAATACTGCTCTGCGTAGCCTAACACTTCTCCTATTAATCGTGCAGATTTCATAAAATCATTGTTTCCACGCTCTTTATGTAATTTTTTCATCCTTTCAATGATAAAGTGATCTTCTCGATCTTCATCAGCATCTAACACTTTGCCGTCCTTCCACGAACGTAACAAACTACTAGAACGTAAAATTTCTTGTCCTTCATTAGCCAGCTTTTGACGCTGTCCATGGCTTAACACTTCTGCTTCATAAAGTTCGTACATTGCCCACAGTTGTTCATGGGCTATTTCGCCAGTATGTCGCGGGTAATCTTCTTCTTTCGCTTTTGGTAAACGATACAGTTGGTGAAAAGCTTTATATGTATTCATCTCGATGATGTCATTCTTTTGATCTTTCATTACACGAAGAAGGAGGCGTAAACCCGTTTGCTCGCTAGCGTTTTCGCCTGTCCAAATAATGACTTTTTGAGATGCTTGAATTGCCTTTATTTTTTCAAAGGCCTGTGACATTTTCCCTTCGTACCATTCGTAATCCTCTTCATCCCATTGGTAATGTTCTTTTAGCCACTGGAGGCGACTTGCGAAGCCTTCCTCCGTATCAATCGCCTTTAATGGCCCTTCTGAAAAAGTATCCGGTATGATGATAATTTCATCTGTTTTTTCGTAAGGTGTATCTCGGAAGGCCATCTTCAGACTACCTGCTGTCGACTCGCTAAAGACAATATGGATTGTGTCAGGATTTCCAGTAGCAGACTCATTTTGTAAACTATTCATGACACTATTTCTGATGGACTTGAGAAATTGCGGAAGTTCATCAGACGTTTGTTCAGAGCGCAATAAAATTAAATGCAATAAACTTTTCGCTTCTTGCTCCGTTAATTTGGAGATGGCTTTTTTCAATTGGTACATTCCCATTATCCTTTCTGAGTTTTAACTACTTTATTTGAAAATAACAATGCAATGGATGCTGCGATAGAATGAAAATAAAGGACCATGTCGAAGCTTCACCAAAGGAAACTGTTTGAGTACTTGCTGCTAGTGAAGGGCTCGGCGTATATAAGCTTGTTAAAATCCATCCTGAAATAAGTTGAAACCCGAAATAAAGTACGATGAAACTTGCGATGAAAACGATAAATTTTTTCATACATACCTCCCCTTTCAAATCTTACCTATCATCTACGAATAGGAGTAATGAAAGTTTCAAGATTCTTTTTTAAATGAAAGGCCCGCTTCTTCTAATGCCGCATGAAATTTTGGAAGAGAGGTTTTCCCAATGCCGTGAAGGGCCATCACTTCCTTTTCCGTATATTTCGCTAACTCTTCCACCGTCGTAATCCCTTTGCTTTCAAGGGCTCGTCTCGCTGGTGCTGAAAATCGCGAGAGGAACCCTTCCATTGGTTTTCGTTCTGCTTCGCACGTAGGACAAGAATTGCAATCACTACTTTTATAAAATTTGTGTCCTTTTTCGCATATTCTCAAAGTCTTTTCTGAACGTTGCATTGTCAAATCTCCTTTATTATTCTCCTACTATTGGATTTGAAATAAGGCCCATAAATAAAATCGACCCTGTTAAATCTTCCGTAATCGCAACAAAAAATGGGCGATTCACTTCCATATAAAATACATCTTCAACGATAGACGACTCCTTTACCATTTCAACAGATGTCGCAGCAGCCGCTTCCGTCCCTTCTTCATTCACATCAATAAACGTTTTTTGCTTCACCTTGCTAATCCACACCGGATCGTCTCCATAAATCATTTTTGAAAAATTAGCATCGTGATGAAATGCCGTCTTCATGCCTAAATCTTGCAACAATTCATTAAGCTCCACTTCATAATCCATTTGAAATTTTGGCAGTACAATCGTTCCTTCTCGTAGTTGAAACTCTTTATTCCAAGTTTCCCAATTAGCGCTCGTTAGCAGTTGTTTAAATTTGATAAAGTCTATTTCTTCTTTCGGCAAAATAACTTTCATACTCAAGTTTTGATTGCTACCATATGGAAGGGCGACTGCTTGGAATGCGTCATTTTCGATGTAAGCCCATTTCCTCGTTTCCTTCATAAATGGCGTTTCTTTCGTTGTGCCATCTGCTAGGTGGAATGTGCGATTTTCTGTTTCATTCGGATCAAAAGGATACGTCCAATCTCCTTTAAAATAAATCGCATTAATTAAAATCGCCACTAAGTCTGGATTTAATGGGCTTTCAACAATCTCCTTAATTTTCCCTTGAGTGGCATTGCTAACCCAATCGTTAATTCGTTTTGGGGACTGGGGTCAGTTATATCTATTTCCTCGATTTTCGCATTAAAATGGTCATGAGTGTATTTCGCAAATGCATCTTGGAAAAGGTATTGTTCATTTAGCCAAATAGAGTTCGCAATTTCGAGAGTGACGTCTTTTGAATTTTCGTAAAGGGCATTCATTAAAGATGCATTCGCTTTATTTAGATTTTCGGCATCCATCGTGATATTTAATACGTTTGCCATTTCTTCTTTTGTTTCGCCATCTGCACCATTATAGACCATCGATAAAGCCATATATAGACTAAGTGGAGAGATGAAAATGTTGCCATCTTTATTCGGATCCACTTTGGAAAGGAGTTGAAAGCCTAGCTCATTGTTTGCTGGAACGATTGACTTATAATCTTCTTTGTCATATTCCACTTTTTCAGCTATTTTTAGACTGTCATTTGCATTTTCCTCTTCACAAGCTGCATTGACACATAGAGTTGTGGCGAGTAAACATAAAAAAAGTAACTTATTCAAATGAACCACCATCCTTTTAATATTAGACAGTTGGAATTTGGAAAAAGTTACAATTTAGTTTGCATATAATATCTGTTGGAGCTTCGGATATCGCTGGGATTTGTGGCAATATCGATGAACTTTGTGAACTTATCGCTGTAGTTTGCGGCTTTATCGATGGGTGGGTGCTCCAGATATCGCTGGGATTTGTGGCAACATCGATGAAGTTTGTGGCTTTATCGATGGACGCTTCGATTATCGCTGTGTTTTGTGGCTAAATCGATGAACTTTGTGA
>JAAYHP010000089.1 GCA_012735355.1 Lysinibacillus sp.
CTCAACTATAAAAGGGCTCAAATTTCCATTTGTGGAGATTTAATTAACTTTACTGGATTAATAAAGCAATTTTCACATCAAATGTTTATAATAGTATTGTATTTTTGTGAAGATTTTCACAAATATAACCATCTAGGAAATAAAATTTTACAAAATGATGCGCATCTATTTGTGAAATTTCTCACAGCAGGAAAGGAAGCGAAAAAACATGCGTTTTCCACATGTGTTCAAAGAAGGAAAAATTGGAGAATTAACATTAAAGAATCGAATTATCATGCCCGGGATGTCTACAGGACTTGCTTCTCCCGATGGTGAAGTAACCGATCAACTAATTCGCTACTACAAAGAGATTAGCCGTTACTTGGAAAAATTAGGAGTCGATGCTATTCATGCAAGCTGCGGAAACTATAATTCGATTGATAAAGTAATTGAATCCCCTATATTTGAGCAAGGATGGCGAGTTTATCTTGCAGAAGCAATTAAGGAAGTGGTTCAAATCCCTGTGATTGCGGTAGGAAATATACGGGAGCCAAAGTATGTGGACAACCTACTTTCAGAAGGGAAGGCTGATTTTATCGCTTTAGGTCGGGCTCATATTGCAGACCCAGAGTGGTGTAATAAAGCGCTGGAAGGTCGTGAAAAAGAGATTCGAATGTGCATCTCTTGCCTTCACTGTACTTACACATCAAGTTTTGAGAGCACAGATGGATGCTTGTATCTCACCAGCAGAACATGAAAAAGTATTTCGTTGGTTATATAACTTAAATAAAACTTCCTCCTACGATATTATGTAACTGGGGATTATTTGGAAAGCGAGCCGTTCTGTGCATATATTCCAATGGCAATGCGAAATAAATAATGAATAAATTGTGGGCTTCTCAATGGTTGATTCAACTTTTGAGAAGCTTTTTTTGTTAATATTAAGAAAAACTTTCGAGGTTCTTACATCAAGCAGTTGACTCTTTTGTATCAATTGATAAGATGATAAAGGATGAATAATAGACAGGAGTAACAATCATGACATTTATTTCAAATTTAAAACAAGAAACATTACAACTTGCAAAAAAAATAGAAGAAAAAATTAAACCTTATCACGAAAAAATAGATGAAATCGCTTTTTACAACCAACAAAAAGTGTTGGCAGCTTTTCGTAAACATCAAGTGAGCGATTTTCATCTTAATCCTTCTACAGGCTATGGTTATGATGATGAAGGAAGAGACAATCTTGAACGAGTATACGCGGAAGTATTCGGAGCAGAAAGCGCCCTCGTTCGAAGTCAAATTATTTCCGGAACCCATGCCATTACATTAAGTTTATACGGCGTGCTTCGTCCTGGCGATGAATTAGTATATATTACTGGCAAGCCATACGATACTTTGCAGTCGATTGTTGACGGTGGTGAGAAAGACACTGGCTCGTTGAAAGATTTTGGCATTAAATATCAGCATGTGGATTTAATTGATGACCGAGAAATTGATTGGGATGGTGTACGAAAAGCCATTAACGAAAAAACAAAGATGGTTGCCATTCAACGTTCAAAAGGCTATGCTTCAAGACCTTCTTTTACGATTGAACAAATTCGCGAAATGTGCGAAAAAGTGCGCAAAATTAAACAGGATGTTGTCATCTTCGTTGATAACTGTTACGGGGAGTTTGTAGAAATACACGAGCCGACGGAAGTAGGGGTAGATTTAATGGCCGGCTCGTTAATTAAAAATCCGGGAGCGGGTCTAGCCAAAACCGGGGGATATATTGCAGGACGAGCAGATTTAGTAGAAAAATGTGCTTATCGCATGACAAGCCCAGGTATCGGAGCAGAAGCAGGGGCATCACTTTATACGTTAATTGATTTCTATCAAGGCTTTTTCCTTGCTCCCCATGTCGTTGCCCAAAGTGTGAAAGGCGCAATTTTCACTTCTGCATTGCTTGAAGAAGTGGGAATGACAACAACACCTCACTATACAGAGAAGCGCACAGATTTAATTCAATCGGTGTCGTTCCAAACAGCGGAGCAAATGATCGCTTTCTGCCAAGAAATCCAAGCAGCATCCCCAATCAATGCCCATTATGCGCCAATACCTTCATATATGCCTGGATATGAAGATGATGTCATCATGGCGGCAGGTACCTTCGTGCAAGGCTCAAGTATTGAATTAACTGCAGATGGTCCGATTCGCCCTCCATACACTGCTTACGTCCAAGGGGGCTTAACGTACGAACATGTGAAGTTTGCCGTTTGCAGCGCAGTGCAGAAGATTATGGAGATTTGAGTTGAAGGATTATTTGTGAGAGACAAGGGATGGTTTCGAATTATGGGGGCTTTGTTCCGTGCTAGGGGCATCCGCCCAAGTAGGATTGCAAAGTGGTCGAGAGGAGTTGCTAAGTGCCCGAAAGGAGTGGCCAAGCGCCCGAAATGGAGTTGCTATGCGCCCGAAAGTGGGATGTAAGTGCCCGAAAAGAGTTGCTATACGCCCGAAAGCGGTAAGCAAGCGCCCGAAATGGGTAAGCAACCGCCCGAAAGGAGTGTCTAAGCGCCCGAAAGCGACATGCAATCGCCCTAAAGAGGTATGTATCCGCCCGAAAATGGTAAGCACCAGCCCAAAATCGGGATCCATGCTCCTAAGTTATAAGAATATCCGTAATGAAAATCAAAAGAAATATTCATTTAGAACGGTTCCAGCGAGAAAAACTGCCAAAAACCTATAGCAAAATGACAAATAAAGTAGAGGTATACACATGATTACTCTAGAATCCATTAAAAATTGCGGGGAATATATTGCGATTGAAGCCGAGCATCCTTTGCGCACCTTTAGCTCGGCTATGCATAACCCGGGCTATGGGGAATACAAATACTTCATCAATCGCACGGTAGATAAATCCTATAATCCGCCAGATGCCCATGAAGAAATGAAACAATTCATCACAAAACAAGGCTATCCACTAGAAGAAACGGTAGCGATGATGACTGCGGTGGATATGAAATTAGCTTTTACTAATCACATTCAAGATGGGGACACGTCCATCACGTTGCTTGTTACAGCAGGATTAGGCAATGCAGTGGACGTTACTCGATCCCACGCCTATACTTATAGCGACAAACCTGGAACAATTAACATCTTTATTTTCATTAATGGAATATTAACGGATGAAGCGTTAATCCAAGCGTTATGCTGCGGAGTGGAAGTGAAAACGAAAGTATTAATGAAACATAATATTATCGATAAAAATTCCGGCTCCATTGCAACGGGCACATCAACAGATAGCATTCTCGTGGCATCGACTCAAAAAGGAGCCTTTCACGAATACGCCGGCTCCATTACGAAATTAGGTTCTTTAATCGGAAAAGGACTAAATGAAACATTAAACTTAGCCGTGGAAGAATATACTTCATTCACAAAAGAAAAATTCTGATAGCAAAACTACTGTCAGCATAAATCCAAGAGAAACCTTTGCTCTTATGAAAGGAAAGTCTTAACATGCATATCATTGCGGTGGTCATCGGACAAATGCTTGACCTAATGATTGGAGATCCACCAAAAATGCCCCATCCGGTACGATGGATTGGCTCCTTTATCAAATTGCTTTCAAATAAATTAAATAAAGGTCGCCATCGAATGTTAAAAGGGGCGATTACTGCCATCTTCGTTGTCATAACGGTGGCTGTCGTAACAGTTGCCATCGTTTATACTGCATACAAAATTCATTTTGCAGTAGGGCTACTAGTAGAAGCTATACTTATCGCCGTAGGACTTGCTCAAAAAAGTTTAAAACAGGCGGCGATGGACGTATACGAACCGTTAATGCAAGGAAATATTAATGAAGCGCGCATTAAACTTTCCTGGATTGTCGGGCGGGATACGGAGCACTTAGACGAGCCGGAAATTGTTCGAGGCGTTGTAGAAACGGTTTCTGAAAATACGAGCGATGGTGTAACAGCACCTTTATTTTATGCTTGTCTTTTTGGAGCGACTGGCCTTTGGATATATAAAGCTATCAACACCCTCGACTCCATGATTGGCTACAAAAACGATACATACATCGAATTTGGAAAGTTTAGCGCGAGGTTAGACGATGTGGCGAACTTTATACCAAGTAGATTAACAGGCTTCATCATCATTTTATTTACGAAAAATAAAACAAGCCGAACGCTAAAGGAGCGCATCAAAGGTTGGCTACAAGATGCAAAAAAACATCCAAGCCCAAACAGCGGATATTTAGAAGCAGCAACTAGCTATCAATTAGGTATTCGACTAGGAGGCTATAACTCCTATCACGGAAAAAAATCTTTCCGTGCTTACATGGGAGTGCCGGACGTTCCATTATCGGCAAATCATATAAAAGACGCGATTCAACACATGTTCATCGTTTCATGGCTATTTACAATTATTATAGGTGGTATCATCGTTGCAATTTCCTTCCCATGGGGCTAATTACGAAGCCCTTTACGAACGGTTCCACATTCCAATGCCACCGCAAGTTTACGACTTAAGCGAAAACGTCAATGCGTTAGGATTTCCACCGAAAGTGAAAGAAGTGTGGCCACAACTAATCGAAAAAATTTCAGCTTATCCTCATCCGGAGGC
>JAAYHP010000090.1 GCA_012735355.1 Lysinibacillus sp.
GGACCATATCTTACACCGTTTTTTACGTATAATTTTAATTTTGGCATCCGGTCACTCAGTGTCATTTTATCGACATTGATACCGTAGTAATTCAATATCGCTGTTAACGAAGTGATTTCACAGCCGTTTGGTAATTCGGGGTTTTGTAATACAACAGGCACTTGTAAACGGTTTTCAACGGAAGTGTTAAAGGTTTCAATACGGATGATTGGTTCCATCGGATTATAAACAATTTGTTTACGAGTTTGTTCCATCCATTCACCGTAATCAGTTATCCTGTAAACGACAATTTCATAAGGCTTTTCTGGAAGGACTGCTCCAAAATAAGCTTTTCCATTTTCATCTACCATTTCTTTATCGATTTCTTCTCTCGTTTCGTAATCAAGCAAAGCGACTCCCACATTCGTAACATTTTCTTCGCTGGAAAATTCAACAGTATGAATCGTTAAACCGTCGGAAGATTGTGATGAAATTGTTTGTTCATTTCCTTTAGAACTTGCGATGGATGAACATCCTGATAATAACACGTATGATGATACAATGATTAAAATGATAAGATTTCGCCTTATTACCATAGCCCACCTCTACTTGTTTAGTGCATTGTTTGCTTCAATTCTTAAAAAAATTATTATTTTTAAAGCTTTATTGTTGTTTTGTACAATTCGCGAAAAAAGATACCTTTTCATCGACTATAAAAAAATAACAATACCCATATTATACTACATAAAATGGAAAAGCAGTTTTCGTTGAACAGTTGATGGAAGAGGGCACATTAAAATATAAATAGAGGAAGGTTGCATGATTCTTCAACCTTCCTAATAGATTTATATGTTTATTGAACCACTGATAAACTCTTTTTTTGGATAATACATGTTTTTCACAAGAACATTAGGCCCTAAACATTTGACTGCTGGACAGTGACAGTTCAATGATTTTGCTAAATCTGTTTGAAGCCATTTTTCGTATATTTCTAATAACGAATCGTATTGCACATTTCCTAGCGGTGGGGTATCGCCAAAATCGGTTACGATAACATCGCCGGTAAAAATATTTACATTTAATCGAGAACGACCATCTGGATCATTTCGCAATGTCACATTCTTTGCTTTACTTAAACGTTCGAGTAATGCTAAATCTTCTTCCTTTTTATTGCAAGGATAAAACGGTAATGTGCCAAATAACATCCATGCATTCTCATCCCGAATATCAAGTAAATGATGGATAGTGTCTCGTATTTCATCTAATGTTAATGAAGTAAGGGCAGATGCAAAATCTGCTGGATACATTGGGTGAATTTCGTGCCGAGCGCATTTCATCTCATGGACCACTTGATGATGAATATGTTCAATATAAGGTACTGTTTTTTTGTTTAACATTGTTTCTGCAGAAACCATTACTCCTTCTTCACTTAAGGCACGGGAATTTTCAATCATGCGATCAAATAATTTTGCCCGCTGTTCATAAGTAGGTTTTCGTTCCATCATGGCAAAGCCAGTTTCAACAAACTCTTCTTCCGTACCCCAGTTATGGGATATATGAAGCACATCAAGGTTAGGTGCTATTTCTAAATAACGTTCTAAGTCTAATGTTAAATTTGAATTGATTTGAGTGCGAATTCCTCGCTCATGGGCATATTGTAAAATTGGCTTAACGTAGTTTTGCACAGACTTTTTACTGAGCATTGGTTCGCCACCGGTAATGCTTAAAGAGCGTAACGTTGGAATTTCATCTAATCTTTGTAGTAAAAGATCAAGAGGTAATGCATCTGGATCTTTTGTTTGCAACGTATATCCAACGGCACAGTGAGCACATCGCATATTACATAAATAAGTTGTTGTAAATTCAATATTTGATAGTACGAGCTTGCCATATTGCTCAACGTCTAAATAAGCTTCCCAAGGATCATATTTCGGAGTTATTTTTTCTAAAGTAGTCATAGCTTTCGAATCTCTTCCTTTCCAATTACCTATTGTCTCATAAATTATGAGTTTCGAAAACTTAAATTACCTACTATTAGAACATATTTCAAAATTAATGAAAGATTTCCTTCCCAATTAAGACAAAGAAGGGATGCTCCATCAATAATCAGAATTATTGATGGAACTGTTATTTTCACTGTAATAAACATCTCCGTATTTATTTTCAATAACGGTTTTCACGATATTGATTTTTGAATTATTTAAAGCTTGCACATTATATCGATATTTATTGTTACGAATAATGCTGTTTTCAACATATACTTTCGATTGATTTTGTGCATGTAAATCGGAATGCTGTCCATCCGTTAATTGTACGCTTAAAAGCTCTAATGTAGATTCGTCATCAATCCAAATTTGTGATTGTAAATGTTTGGAAATGAGGCTTTCTTGTATATACAC
>JAAYHP010000091.1 GCA_012735355.1 Lysinibacillus sp.
CTTGTACACGTTACTATTAAATCGCCCATCCCCGTTAAACCAGCAAAGGTAAAGGGATTTCCACCCATCCGAACACCTAAACGGGATATTTCAGCAAGTCCCCGGGTAATTAAAGCTGCTTTCGCATTATCACCGTAGTTTAAACCGTCAGAAATTCCAGCTGCCAAGGCGATGACATTTTTCAATGCGCCTCCTATTTCAACACCAATGACATCATTGTTTGTATACACTCGGAAATATTGATTCATAAATAGATCTTGAATTTTTTCCGCCGCTCGCAAATTAGTACATGCAGCGGTAATCGTCGTTGGATGATGCAACACAACCTCTTCCGCATGACTCGGCCCTGATAGCACTACGTTTTCTTCTATGACTTCTGGAGAAAGGGATTCCTCCAATATTTCTGAAATCCGTTTCAAGGAATCAGGTTCAATTCCTTTCGAAACATGAACAAATAATACTTTTTTATTTAAGTATTGCATCAAATTTCCGGCAACTTCCCGAATCGCCTTCGTTGGTACAGCAAAAACGATGATTGAAGCATGTTCTGCTGCTTGTTGTAAATCGCTTGTCGCTTTTAATGATTCGGGGAGCTGAATTGCTGGAATGTACTTTTCATTCGTATGCCGTTCATTGATTTCCTTTGCCTGTTCTTCACGATAAGTCCAAATTAACGTGTTATGCCCATTTTCTGCGAGAACCATTGCTAAAGCGGTTCCCCATGAACCGGCTCCTAATACCGTTACATTTTCCATTCTTATCCCTCATTTCTTACTCTCGAGCCCGTGGTATGATACGGATCGGTGTTCCCTCAAAATCAAAGGTTTCCCGAATTCGATTTTCAAGAAATCTTACATAGGAGAAGTGCATTAATTCTGGATCATTTACAAAGGTAACAAAAGTGGGCGGTTTTACAGATACTTGCGTCGTGTAGTAAATGCGTAAACGTTTTCCTTTATCTGTCGGCGCAGGATTTCTTGCAATGGCATCTTCAATGACTTCATTTAAAATAGAAGACTGAATTCGCATTGCATGGTTTTCACTAACCCTTTTAACGAGCGATAAAATTTGATGTACCCTTTGTTTCGTTTTCGCTGAAACAAAAATAATTGGAGCGTAATCTAAAAATACAAATTCATCTCGAATTGCTTGAGTAAATTCGTTCATCGTTTTATCGTCTTTCTCAATGGCATCCCATTTGTTCACGACAATGACGATTCCTTTCCCAGCTTCATGGGCATAACCTGCAATTTTTTTATCTTGCTCTTGAATTCCCTCTTCTGCGTTTAATACAACAAGGACGACATCAGATCGCTCAATAGCTCTCATTGCCCGTAAAACAGAATATTTTTCCGTGCTCTCATACACTTTTCCTCTTTTTCTCATCCCTGCCGTATCGATAATGACATAATCTTGTCCATCGTATGTGTAAGGAGAGTCAATGGCATCCCGCGTTGTTCCTGCGATATCGCTGACGATGACCCGCTCTTCGCCAAGGATGGCATTCACTAAAGATGATTTTCCGACATTCGGTCTTCCGATTAATGAAAACTTAATTGTATCTTCGGAATATTCTTCCTCATATTCTTTCGGAAAATATTTTGCACATTCATCTAATAAATCCCCTAGACCAAGCCCGTGGGAACCGGAAATTGGGAAAGGTTCACCAAAGCCTAAAGAATAAAAATCATAAATTAAATCGCGCATGTCCGGATTATCAATTTTATTTACTGCTAAAACGACTGGTTTTTTTGTTTTATATAAAATTTTAGCCACTTGTTCATCGGCAAGGGTTACCCCTTCGCGACCGTTTGTCATAAAAATAATAACATCTGCTTCGTCCATCGCTATTTGAGCGTGAGCTCGAATTTGCTCTAAAAAGGGTTCATCTCCTATATCGATTCCCCCAGTATCAATAATGTTAAATTCGTGGGTTAACCAATCTGCCGAACTATAAATGCGGTCCCGAGTCACTCCAGGAACATCTTCCACAATGGAAATTCTTTCGCCGACAATTCGATTAAAAATTGTCGATTTCCCTACGTTCGGACGACCTACAATGGCGATTACTGGTTTTGTCATCTGTACTTCATCCTTCCAAGTTCTTATCTTTTGTATTATACACGAAATTCCGTTCATTATCATTTCTAGACATAATTGGACATAAAAAAAGCGCACTCCTTAAAAGCACGCAATTTTTTTATAACTTAAATTATTTATCCGTAAAGTTTTTTAATTGGTCACCAATTACATCACTTATGGAGAATCCTGTGTTTTCTTCAGGTAATTTATAGTCAAATTCTTCTTGTTGCTTCGGACTATCTTCTAGTTCCTTCATGCTTAAAGATAAACGTTTTTCTTTCTCGTTCACATCAAGCACTTTTACTTGAACTTCTTCGCCTTCTTTTAATACTTCATGAGGCGTATTGATATGTTTGTGAGAAATTTGAGAAATGTGAACTAATCCTTCTACACCAGGAAATACTTCCACAAAGGCACCAAAAGATACTAGACGTTTTACCGTTCCCGTTAAAACAGCACCTTTTGAAACTTTTTCTCCAATGTTTTCCCACGGACCAGGCAACGTATCTTTAATGGATAAAGAGATTCGCTCTTGCTCCGGATCAACAGATAATACTTTTACTTTCACTGCTTGACCTTCTTGAAGCACTGAGTTAATATCTTCCACATGTTCGTGAGCCACTTGTGAAATGTGGACTAATCCATCGACACCACCAATGTCAACAAAAGCACCAAATGGAGCTATGCGTTGTACTGTGCCGTCAAGAACATCTCCAGCTTTTAAGTTTTCTAACAGCTGTTTCTTTTTATTTGCCTTTTCTTCTTCCACAACTGCACGGTGAGATAAAATTAGTCTGCCTTTTTCTTTATCTAATTCCGTAATTTTAAACGATAATGTTTTTCCTTTGTAGTCTTCGAAATCTTCAACGAAATAATCTTCTACTAAAGATGCAGGAACGAAGCCGCGCACACCTAAATCTACAACGAGGCCGCCTTTCACTACATCTTTTACTTCCGCTTCAAACACTTCACCTTTTGCAAATTGTTCTTCCAGCTTATCCCATGCTTTTAACGCGTCTACTTTGCGCTTTGATAGTACAAAGTTTTCTTCCTCGATTTTTGTAATCATTAATTCTAATTCATCACCAACAGCTACTACGTCTGAAGCCTTTTCGATGTGCAAGCTTGAAAGTTCGCTAATCGGAACAATGCCATCGAACGGCGCACCTTCTATTGTAACGGTTACTGCTTTATCTTCTACTTTTGCAGCAACACCTTTTACAACATCTCCTTCACGAAATTCTTGGTCAACTCCTAAGTTCATTTCCTCGGACATATGTAACCC
>JAAYHP010000092.1 GCA_012735355.1 Lysinibacillus sp.
CTCCAATCAATTTTCGTTGCATATCATTTTTTTACTATGCTTCTTCACTGATTCTTAATTAAATAAGCTATATGTCCCAACCTCATTTCTATATAATTAAATATGAAACTCTATTTGAAATAAGACAAATCCATTTAATTATAATGCTTCTTTAATTACCTTTTTATAATGCAAGACAGATAATATGCAAAATACGGTATACATCGCTACATATAATATAATGATAATCAACATCGGTGTAGCCATCTCTGTACCGAAAAGCCACCAACCTGATTGTACAGCAAAGTAACTATGGAGTAGTCCAATGACTAGGGGCATACCGAAGTTAAACATTTGTTTCACGTAAACTCCGCGCATTAAATCTCCATTCGAAAATCCGATTTTTCTCAATATCGTATAGGATTCTCTTTCATCTTCCGCCTCACCCATTTGTTTAAAATAAAGGATACTGCCTGTTGTCAGTAAAAACGCCAGTCCTAAAAATCCTGTTATAAATATAGTGATTCCGTTCATAGTTAAATTTTCATTGTAATATTCCTCGTAAGATTTATGTTTTAATATATGTTCATATTCTAATTCTACTTTTCTTTTCTCAGATAAGTCTTTAAATATCTTTTCCGCAGTTTCTTTATCTTCTTGATTCACTAAATTAATTCCAATTTGAGATGAAATATCTGTAGTTTGGACTTTTTGAATTTCCTTAAATAGTTCATCTGTTACAATCAATACGGGTGCACCATCACTAGCAAAAATCGATAGGAAAAATTCTTCTTCATTTACTTCCTTAATGAATAACTTATATGCGTTATCATTCGTTTTCACTGTAACCTCTTTATTACTTTCTAACGGCAATATTTTCGATAGCACATTTACATAGCTTGTAATAATGGTTTCTCCATCTTTAAGCGTTGCTTTAGGATTCACTTTTTGATAATCCGATAAAGAAACAACAGCTAATGTTGCATCATTATTTATATTGAAGGTATTATTTTCGCCATCCATTTGGTCCTTAAACAATTCACTCATATTCATAATCACTTCGGATATATGAAACGTTTCTTTTTCATACTCAATACCTTCCATAATTAATTGATCTAAAAACTCAATTCCTTGATTGTTTAATAAAATATAATCGAAAGGTGATGATTGTCTGGCGTTTACATCTGCAGAATAATAGGAAATATAAGATAACGTCATAATCCCGACAGCTAATCCAGTTAACACCGTAATTAATGTGAGGGAATTTGCATTTCCTTTCATGCGATGCATAATCGTTGTAACACCTAGAACATCCGTTATTTTCAAATGGCCTTTTTTGCTTTTACGAATTAAATTCATCATCAATGCCACTGAAAATCTGAAAAATAAATATGAACCTAAAATTGTTGAACCTAAAATAATAAGCATATTATAAAATATATTGTTTGTTGTACCGCCTTCAATGCTAAATAATCTTGTGGAATCATAATATCCATAGGCAATTAGAAAAAGACCTAATATCCCCATCACCATATGAAAGGCACTAAACTTTTTAATGCGTTCATCTGATTTTTTAGTCGCATTAAATAAAGATATTAAAGAAGCCCGTCTAATCATGATGAAGATTTGAACGATGACAACCATTAATATAAGGGCAAAAATAATGATTGATTTCGAAAAAGCTGTCATAGAAAAGGATAAGCTCACAATGGCATTATTTAAAATTAACTTCATTAAAATCATGGCAAAAAATCGTGAAGTTAAAAATCCTAATAACATACCAATTCCAACGGCTAATGTAAACAGAACTACATTTTCGATGACTAATAAGCGAAAGATCAATCCTTTCGTCATGCCGATTAACTGATATAATCCTATCTCTTTACTTCGACGTTTCATAAACAATTGATTAGCGTATAGTACAAAAAAGGTCACGATGAAATACAAAACGAAAGTTGCTGTATCGAAACCAGCAGTTGCAGTTCCACTTTTCCTTAACGCCTCTAAAACCGTCGGATTATATTGAAGGGTGATGAAGGAAAAACAAAGGGTTACGCTAAATATTAAAGCGAAGAAATATAGATAATAATGCTTCACATTTTTCTTCATGCTTTTAAATACTAAACTAGTTAATGTCATAGCCATCACCACCAAGCACGCTTTGGGTATTTAAAATATCTTGGAAAAACGCCTGTCTCGTTTTATCACCTCTATATAGTTCCGTATAGATTTGACCATCTTTCAAAAATAACACACGACTACAAAAGCTGGCGGCAACTGCATCGTGTGTCACCATCATAATCGTCGCTCCTCTTTCTCTATTAATACTTTCTAAATTTGTGAGTAATGCCGTTGCTGATTTGGAATCAAGGGCACCTGTTGGCTCATCAGCAAATACGATAGAAGGTTCAGTAATGAGCGCTCTAGCTGCAGATGTTCTTTGCTTTTGACCACCGGATATTTCATTTGGGTATTTATTTAAAATGTCTTCAATCCCTAAATACCGCACTAATATATTTAACCTGCTTTCCGCAGCTTTTTTCGGTATTTTACTAATCGATAATGGCTACAATATATTTTCCTTTACCGTTAACGTATCGAGCAAATTATAGTCTTGAAAGATGAAACCTAAATGCTCCCTTCGAAATTTTGCTAAATCTCGTTCTTTCATCTTTTGTAGCTGTTTCCCGCTTATCTCTACAATTCCTTCTGTAACAAAATCAATGGAGCAAAGCACATTCAATAAAGTCGTTTTCCCAGAACCTGAAGGACCCATAATTCCAACAAATTCTCCTTCATGCACTTCCAAGTCGATTCCTTTTAATACTTCTTGCTTCAACGCCCGTTTTCCATATGTTTTTCTTATTTTTCTCGCCACTAAAATCGGCATAATGTCAACCCCTTGCATAGATTCGTTACATAAATTGTACACATTCTGCATTCTTTAATCGTTCGATTATCGTGACAAATAAAAAATGATAAATGACATTTTTGTCACTTACCATAAGATTGATCGTATTGATTTTCAATGGGAAATTGAATCGTCATCATCGTTCCAACATCTACTTGCGATTCTACTTTTAGAGTTAAGCCGAGTTTTACTGCCGCTTCCTTCGCCAAATATAACCCCATCCCTGTTGCAGCGGTTGTTTCTCGTCCAATTGTTCCGGTATAGGACCGTTGGAAAATGCGCGGCAAATCTTCAGCACGAATCCCAATCCCGAAGTCTTTTATATGTAGTTGTAAGTGTCCTTCTTGATCACGGGTTGTAAATATATGAATTTCACTGTTCTCATGACTATACTTCACCGCATTAGAGAAGATTTGCCGCACAATAAACCCGAGCCATTTTGCATCTGCTGTCACCATTTCTTGTAGATTGTTTGTTTCAACGCCAATCCCTTTTTCAATACACCATGACCGAAAATCTCGTATTTGTTGATGAACGACTATTTCTAAACAAACCTTTTCCAATCGATTATCCTTTTCAATCGTAGAAAGTCTCGTTTCGTGGATTTTTTGGTCCAACAGTAAATAGATGCGCATCCATTCTTTTTCAATCTTTTCTCGTAATGTATAAGGCTTTACTTGTTCCACTATTAATTTCATTGCAGTCATCGGCGATTTCATCTCATGAACCCAAGCTAATATTTCGTCTTGTTGTTCTAGCATTTCCATTTTCATTTGATGAAGTTTTTCATCTAATTCCCCATATTGCTTTTGAAAATGGTCGATGTATTTCCGTTGAAATGGTGATAACAGCTCCTCGTTGATTGGTTGTTCATAGATTGTCTGAAGCTGTTTTGTTTCTCTTACAAAACGCCAAAGTAGGAAAATGATGAATAATAAAAGATTCATCATGTTCACATACCAAATCGATATATTGGAAAAGCCGCTGTCAATAAAAAATAGTCCATTCATCCATAAATGCATTAGCAAGAAAAACATAATCCACGATCTATGCTCTTTCAAAAATAGCCAAATCATTTTGTCACCGCCATATATCCAAGTCCTTTTTTTGTGATAATCGTATCCGATAAACCGATTTCTTCCAATCGTTGACGCAACCGATTAACATTTACCGTTAATGTATTATCATTAACAAACCGTTCATCATCCCATAGTTTGCGCATTAGTTCTTCACGAGAAACGATCTTATCAACTGAAGCTAATAATATTTTTAAAATATATAATTCATTTTTTGTTAGTTCTATCACTTTGTCGCCGTATTGAATTGATCCTTTATCATAATCGACAACAGCTCCGTTCCACCTCGCGACATTTTGCGTTTTTTCTCCATAGTCATAAGTTCTTCGCAAAATTGCTTGAACTTTTGCAAGCAACACGTCTAGATGAAATGGCTTTTGTACAAAATCATCGGCTCCCATTTGCATGGCCATCACCATATCCATCGGATGATCCCTGGATGATAAAAATAAAATGGGAACTTTTGAAATGGCACGAATTTCGCGACACCAATGAAAACCATCAAAGGCTGGCAGTTGAATATCGATAATGACAAGATGCGGCTGCTCCTTCAAAAAGTCGTCTAATACTTTTTTAAAATCTTTTGGACCCACTACTTCCATCGACCATTGATTGAAACGTTCCTTTATTAAATGAAAAATCGATGAATCGTCTTCAATTAAAAATATTTTCATCTTTTCTCCCTCACATAAATTTTTTATTATTGTAATCTATACCCATATTTTTGCAATAAACCATATTTCTTTCCTTATTAATAAGCATTATTTATTTTCATAGTATAATGGAAAAAGGAAAATAGTGTGATTATTTCATAGAAGGAGATGTTGTTTGTGGACATCCGCCAAATCGAGTATTTTACGGAAG
>JAAYHP010000093.1 GCA_012735355.1 Lysinibacillus sp.
GATTAAACCATTGGCGTGTTTGTCAAGGGCAAATGGCGGCATCTTTTCGCAACTTCTCGATAATGAATTCAATTTCTGCATTGTTTTTCATAGAAGTTTTTACACTACCCAGTTGTTAACTTAATAGTACTCTCACTAAATTAAAGAAAAGGGAGAGAAAAATTAGAAATTGATGAGAATTTCCTTACACTTCTCTAATAATATTCTAAATGCTTAGTCATCATCGTCATCATCATCGTCGTCGAGATCATCATCATTGTCATCATCGTCGTCGTCTTGATTAATAGGATGATTCACTTTTTGATTTTGTTGTGGAGTCGTTTTTTCAGTTGTTGTTGGTTTATGGTGACGCGTAACTGATATTACTTTTCCAGAAATCGCATGAATTTGGAATATCGCATCTAATTTTTGTGAATCAATTTTCACTAAATAATGTCCACCATCGCTGCTCTCCACATAGCGAGTATATTCAGGATGACCTTTTAATTGAGATAATGCTATTTGCTTCGCTTGCTCAGCAGTTATAACAGTTCTGTTTACAGGTACTTCACTATCAGGTGACTTCGTTGTTTCAGAAAGAATGTCACCGGTGATTGCATGAACGGTTAATATTTTAAGCTTATTATTTTGAGAGACTTCTACAATATAAGTGGCTGACTCCCCTTGACCATTGAATTCAATTGCTTCTATCTTTCCAACATTTTGTGATTGAAGCAGAGTTTGAATTTCTTCTATTGTTTTTATTTTACGATTTTCATCTGATGTAAGCTTTTTCAGAGTCGTGACGTTTCCAACAGTTGCATTAATTTCAATATGATAAAGCTGATTGTTCCGATTTAATGTCATATAGTAAGTGTCTCCCTTTTGTTCAAAGGATTCAACAGTGCCGCCATAGAGGGTTTCTATTTTCTTAGAAGCTTCATGTACTGTAAGGATTTCTGCTTTAAAAAACTGCTCGTGAATCGTCCAACCAACAATTGCTGTAATACAAATGCAGGCTATAACGAGGCCAATCATCCATTTCGTATAATTTGTCATTCACTATCCACCTCGTTTTGTTGGATAGTTTCTGGAATGAATAGAGTAAAAGTAGAACCGACATTTTCCTCACTTTCAACTTCAATTTCAATTTGCAAAATATCTGCTATTTCTTTAGCAATTGATAATCCTAGTCCAGTACCCCCAGTTTTGCGGTTGCGGTCTTTAACGACACGGTAAAATCGGTCGAAAAGGTGAGAAATATTTTCTTTTGGAATACCTACTCCAAAATCTTGAATAGCGATAGAAACTTTATCATCAATTGCACGTACTGTAACGATAACTTCCTTCTCACTATATTTCCGTGCATTATCGAGAAGAATAAAGAGCAATTGTTTTAACTTTTGTTCATCTGAATGAATCCATAAGTCCTTCTCACAATGCAATATAAAATTCCGATTATAGGCTTGACGCATTTGAGAAACAGTATTTTCTAAAAGTTTTATGACGTTTAAATGAGTAATTTTCGGAGCTTGGTGTTCCTTATTTTTAGCAAGCTCTAACATTTGTACAATTAAATCATTCATACGTGAAGATTCGGAAACGATTGCTTCCAAAGCTTCGTTTGCCACTTGTTCATTCGTGAAACCTCTTCGTAATAATAGCTTTGCATAACTTTCAATAACGGTTAACGGCGTTTTTAACTCATGGCTAGCATTGGAAACGAATTGTTCTTGTTTCTTATAGTTAGTTTCTAATGCCTCCATCATGAAGTTAAAGGTGCGTCCGATTTCTGCTAATTCATCTTTCCCTACTTTTGAAAGTTCAATTTTCTCATAAGATCTTGAAGTGGCATTTTTCTTCATGGCGGAACTCAAACGTTCAAGAGGTTTTATAATAATGCTACTTAGAGCCATATTTGATAATAAAATTGGGATTGCTACTAATACAGTTACAACGATTAAAATTAATTTTAATAATTCTTTATTTCTAGCTAAATCATTGAGCAGTTGGATGAGTTGTATTTCTACAATGCTGCCATCGACCCAAATGGCTGGATAGGAAACCATAATTACAGGTTGGCCGTCGATGGTTGTTTTTCCATAAGACTTACCTTCTGAAACATCGATTTGTATGTCCGCTAAAGATAATGTGTATTCGACAGAAGTAATTTTATTGCCGTTCTCATCAAACACTCTAATTTTACCGTTCGTAGGCATATACGCCCGTAAAACGTCATCTGTATTCACAGCTGGAACTTTATTTAATGTGGTTAACAGCTCTTCACCTCGGAGTTGAAGTTGCTCCACTTCCGTATTGATAGAAAGCTGTTCATAAAGCAGGAAAATCCCAATATGGATGAAAATTAATAAAGACAGCATTAAAAGGGTTGTAAATAAATGAATCTTCGTTCTAAGCTTCATTTGCTGACTCCTTTAATACATAGCCAACCCCTCGAACTGTGTGGATAATCGGCTTTGAGTTTGCTGCGTCGAGCTTTTGTCGAAGGTAGCGAATATATACATCCACCACATTCGTATCGCCATAGTAATCAAATCCCCATACAGACTCTAAAATTTGTTCTCGAGTTAATACTTGCTTTGGATGTTTTAATAAATAATGCAACAGGTCGTATTCCCTTGGAGTTAAATCGATAGCTGTTCCAAAATACAACACTTCTCTCGTTTGCTCATGGATGGAAAGATTTCCGTATGATAATAAATGTTCATCTTTTTCTTTATTAGCAGGTTTTGAAAAGCGTAGTGCAGCTCTGATTCTTGCAAGCAATTCATCAATTTCAAAAGGTTTTGTAACATAATCATTTGCTCCTAAATCCAAACCTTTTACTTTGTCTTCCACATCACTTTTCGCTGTTAAAAGAATTACTGGGGTAAATTGTTCTGTAGCTCGAATTCGTTTTAATACATCAAGACCGTGCATTTCGGGAAGCATTAAATCGAGAAGAATTAAATCGTAATCACCTTCCCTATATTTGATTAAACCTTCCGTTCCAGTGTGAGCAACATCAGCAATATAGCCTTCGTATTGAAGCTCCAATTGCAATACACGGGCAATATTTTCTTCATCTTCAATCACTAAAATTTTATATTCCATGTCATCATCTCACTTATCTATTTTTTTAAAATAATACAAGAAAAACATTAGAAATTAATGAGAAAACTTTATGGTTTATAAATTACACTTACTTTATAAAAAAAACAAACAACATGAAGAGTCTTAATATGAAATTACGAAAAAAGAAAGGATGAAAGATTTGTCGAAAATCGCTTGGTTTGAAATGGAAGAAAATGAAAGCCCTGAACAATGTATAGCAAGAATTGAAAAAATGGGATATCGACCAATTATGAGGAAAGAGGAACCGGTTTTTCACATAGTGGATGGTGAAGTGACGTATCTTCGTCAAAAGGTTCGGTTTAAGGCAGTATTGCGGGAGGAGGAAAATAAAAATAAATCTAAAACCGAACATTAAGCTATATAAAAATATAATCGTTCGCATTTTTTCATTGATTTTATGACTAACCCTTGTTACAATGAACAAAGGAAATATCCCACATATATGCTAGAGGATATGGCTCTAGTGTCTCTACCCGACACCGTAAATGTCGGACTATGCGGGAAAGCGACTTTTGGATAAATGAAGATTGGCTAGTATTTAAGAATGCCAATTTATCTATCGCGTTGTCCTCAAGTACTTAGCTTTCTTTAGTGTAGCAGTGTAGTGAAGGCGGGGTATTTGGGGATTTTTTTGTTCATATTAATTGTCAATAGTTGTAGAAAATGTGCAGTAAAAATAATAAAGGAGCGACATTCATGAATCCTAAAATTGGTGTCATTATGGGAAGCTCAAGTGATTGGGAAACGATGAAGCATGCATGTGACATTTTAGATGAACTAGGAGTACCTTATGAAAAAAAAGTTGTTTCTGCTCACCGTACTCCGGATTTAATGTTTGAATATGCGGAAACTGCAAGAACACGCGGTATCGAAGTGATTATCGCTGGAGCAGGTGGCGCAGCCCATTTACCAGGAATGGTTGCTAGTAAAACGACATTACCGGTAATCGGTGTTCCGGTGCAATCGAGAGCATTAAACGGATTAGACTCTTTACTTTCCATTGTTCAAATGCCAGGGGGTATTCCTGTTGCAACAGTTGCTATTGGGAAAGCAGGAGCGACAAATGCAGGACTACTCGCCGCACAAATTTTATCAATAAATGATAAAGCACTTGCAGACAAACTGGAAGCACGACGTGAACAATTAAAACAAATGGTGTTAGAAAGTTCAGGTGACTTGAATTGATAAAAACAATTTACCCTGGCCAAACGATTGGCATTATCGGGGGTGGACAGTTAGGCCGAATGATGGCTCTAGCTGCAAAAGAGGCAGGTTTTAAAATTGCTGTCCTTGAACCGGCAATGGACTCACCATGTGGCCAAGTAGCAGATATCCGAATTGTAGCTCCTTACGATGATGAAGCGGCATTAGAAGAATTAGCAGAAGTAAGTGATGTTATTACTTTTGAATTTGAAAATATAGATTATGAAGGATTAAAACGATTAACAGAAATAGCCTACGTTCCTCAAGGGGCTGAAATTATACGCATTACGCAAAATAGAGTAACAGAAAAAGAGGCCATTGCGAATGCTGGAAGTCCCGTAGCTCCTTATATTGTTTGTAATAGCTATGAGGAGCTAGTAGAAAAAATCGACGAAATTGGCTATCCAAGCATCGTCAAAACAGCACGCTTTGGTTATGACGGTAAAGGTCAACAGAAATTAAATTCGAAAGATGACCTGCCGTTAGCCAAAAGTTTGTTTGAACATTCCCAATGTATCGTGGAAGGCTTTGTTCCTTTTGAAAAGGAAATTTCCGTCATTATTCATCGCAATGGCTTAGGTGAAACTTATTGTTTACCAGTAGGGGAAAATATTCATGTGAATCACATTTTACATGAAACGATTGTTCCAGCACGCATTACCGATGAAACGAAAAGAAAGGCGGAAGAAGAAGCCGCTAAAATTGCAGAACATTTAGAATTAGTTGGCACTCTTGCAGTGGAAATGTTCGTGTTAAAAGATGGACAACTGATCATTAATGAATTAGCACCTAGACCGCATAATTCGGGGCATTATTCCATCGAAGCATGTAACATATCCCAATTTGCTCAACACATTCGAGCAGTTTGTGGTTGGCCATTACGCAAGCCGAAATTACATGCGCCATCCATTATGGTGAATGTCCTTGGTCAGCACGTAGCACCTTTAACCAACTCCATCATGAAATATCCAGATTGGTCGATCCATTTATACGGAAAAAGTGAAGCAAAAGTAAATCGAAAAATGGGCCACGTTACTGTTCTAACGGATGATTTAGAGACAACTTTAAAAGAAATCGAAGCATCTGGCATCTGGTCAGAAAAATAAAGGAGTTCATTTTAGGTGTTTCATTTAAGGAATTATCGAAATACTATCGTTAGTTTGAATTGTTAATGATTTGCGTTTGAGTTTCATCATGAATCTCCTTCGTAATTATCATAATTTCTTTACATCGACAAATATTAAAAAAATTCTTTCTAAGACTTGGAGGACAACTAAATGAAGAAAGTAAAAATTTATGTAACATTACGTGAAAGTGTATTCGAGCCACAAGGAGCTGCGGTACAAAAATCATTAGTAGAAACGGGTTATAACGAAGTAGAAGAGATTCGAATTGGTAAATATTTAGAAGTTGTTATTGGTGATACTACCCGTGACATTGACACACTCGTTAAAGAATTGTGTGAAAAAGTTTTAGTAAATACAGTGATTGAAGACTATCGCTACGAAGTCGAGGAGGCTAACTAATATGAAATTCGCAGTTGTCGTTTTCCCTGGGTCAAGCTGTGAAGTGGATATGTATCATGC
>JAAYHP010000094.1 GCA_012735355.1 Lysinibacillus sp.
ATGTAATTGAAGTCGAAGGAACAGTTGTTGAGACTTTGCCAAACGCGATGTTTAAGGTAGAATTAGAAAATGGGCACACGGTGCTTGCACACGTTTCCGGAAAGATTCGTATGCATTTTATCCGAATTTTACCTGGAGATAAGGTTACTATTGAGTTATCTCCTTATGATTTAACTCGCGGTCGTATCACATACCGTTTCAAATAATCTTTTGCACTCCGAAGACTTAAGGAGGTTGAGTTAAATGAAAGTGAGACCATCTGTAAAACCGATCTGCGAAAAATGCAAAATTATTCGTCGACGCGGTAAGGTAATGGTAATCTGTGAATACCCATAACATAAACAAAAACAAGGATAATTATTAAGGAGGTGCGATTATATGGCACGTATTGCTGGTGTTGATATTCCTCGCGATAAACGCGTAGTAATTTCATTAACATACATTTATGGGGTTGGTAAAACAACTTCTCAAAAAGTATTAGCTGCTGCTGGTGTTTCTGAAGACACTCGTGTACGCGATCTTACTGATGATGAATTAGATAGAATCCGTACGGAATTAGATAAGTACAAAATTGAAGGAGACTTACGTCGTGAAGTATCACTAAACATTAAACGTTTAATGGAAATTGGTTGCTACCGTGGTATCCGTCACCGTCGTGGTCTACCTGTTCGTGGACAAAATACGAAAAACAATGCACGTACTCGTAAAGGTCCTCGTAAAACTGTTGCGAACAAGAAAAAATAATAAGTAAAGGGGGTTCCTTCCGTAATGGCTCGTAAACAACAATCACGTAAACGTCGTGTGAAAAAGAATATCGAATCAGGTATTGCACACATTCGTTCTACATTTAACAATACAATCGTAACGATTACTGATATGCAAGGGAATGCAGTTTCTTGGTCAAGTGCAGGTGCTCTTGGATTCAAAGGTTCTCGTAAATCTACTCCATACGCTGCTCAAATGGCTGCTGAAGCCGCTGCTAAAGCTTCCCTTGAGCATGGTTTAAAAACGTTAGAAGTAACTGTTAAAGGTCCAGGTGCAGGTCGTGAAGCGGCTATCCGTGCACTTCAAGCTGCAGGACTTGAAGTAACAGCAATTAAAGATGTTACACCAGTTCCACATAACGGTTGCCGTCCGCCAAAACGTCGTCGTGTGTAATGGGTGCAACTCTTTGGAGTACATCATTCTTGTGCAAGAAGAATTGTACAAATTTATAAAGTCAAGATTTTTTGACTATTATGATGGTATGACCTATACAGTCGATGTTTTGAAGGAGGGTAAATGAATGATCGAAATTGAAAAACCAAAGATTGAAACTGTTGAGATCAGCGAAGATTCCACATATGGTAAGTTTGTTGTAGAACCGCTCGAGCGCGGATATGGTACTACTTTGGGTAATTCTTTACGTCGTATCCTTCTGTCCTCATTACCAGGTGCAGCTATAACTTCTGTACAAATTGATGGGGTATTGCATGAATTTTCTACAATTGAAGGGGTAGTAGAGGATGTTGCTTCAATCATTTTAAATTTGAAAAAACTTGCACTAAAAATCTACTCTGATGAGGAAAAAATCCTCGAGTTTGATGTGAAAGGTGAAGCAACAGTCACAGCTAGTGATATAACTCATGATAGTGACGTTGAAATTTTAAATCCAGATTTGTATATTGCTACAATTGCAAATAACGGCCATTTGCGTATTCGTATGTATGCGAAGAGAGGTCGTGGTTATACTCCTGCTGATCAAAACAAACGTGAGGATCTTCCTATCGGCGTGATCCCGATCGACTCTATTTACACTCCAGTTTCACGCGTTAATTATCAAGTGGAAAATACTCGTGTAGGACAAAATTCCGATTACGATAAATTGTCCCTTGATGTGTGGACTGA
Source organism: Lysinibacillus sp. (assembly GCA_012735355.1). Classification (GTDB taxonomy): domain Bacteria; phylum Bacillota; class Bacilli; order Bacillales_A; family Planococcaceae; genus Ureibacillus. The sequence goes on from JAAYHP010000094.1 coordinate 1,888, forward strand.
TGGTAGCATCGGTCCGAAAGAAACGATTTCACTCGGAGCGAAAATTTTAACAGAGCATCTTAATATTTTTGTTGGTCTAACGGATGAAGCGCAAGCAGCTGAAATCATGGTAGAGAAAGAAGAAGACCAAAAAGAAAAAGTATTAGAGATGACGATTGAAGAATTAGATTTATCTGTTCGTTCCTACAACTGTTTAAAACGTGCAGGTATTAATACTGTATTGGAACTTACAAATAAGACTGAAGACGATATGATGAAAGTTCGTAACCTCGGTCGTAAGTCTCTAGAAGAAGTAAAGTCAAAACTTGACGAGCTTGGTTTATCGTTACGTAAAGATGACTAAGCAAACGTTATATATTATGTTCGAATAAAGGAGGGAACATCCATGGGTTACAGAAAACTAGGCCGTACTAGTTCTCAGCGTAAAGCGTTATTACGTGATTTAGCAACAGATTTAATCATTAACGAACGCATTGAAACAACTGAAGCTCGTGCAAAAGAATTACGTTCAGTTGTTGAAAAAATGATTACTTTAGGTAAACGCGGTGACTTACATGCTCGTCGTCAAGCAGCTGCATTTATCCGTCGTGAAGTTGTAACAACTACTGATGAAGAAGGTAATGAAAAATCAGTATTTGCACTGCAAAAGTTATTTGATGATGTTGCACCACGTTACGCAGATCGCCAAGGGGGCTACACTCGTATCCTTAAAGTAGGTCCTCGCCGTGGTGATGGAGCGCCTGTAGTGGTTATTGAGTTAGTTTAATTGTTAGAGGGTGTCCGGGTCACCGGTTGAACTCGAGACACTCTTTTTTAAAATCAATGATTTATACGACAATAAAATGGCAACTGAGCGTTATGATGAGCAAGTCCATTTCGATTTGACTCGTCTAGCTCTCCGCACCTCATTCACAAGAATATGGATATGAGCAGTCCGTATTTCTTCATTAAATGTAATTTGCGCATTTCTCCTGAATGAGGTGCGCGCTTTTTTATTCTTTTTTAAACATATCTAAAAATAAGATACGTTTTTTTATACGATATTTTCGAAATTTTACAAACGTATTTTATTTTTATATATGTTATGTTTTATTTTATAAATGCATTAAAAGTTCAGCAGAGCCCTGTAGAGAGGAGCATAGATGTGACTGAAATTTTATCGTTTCAAAATGTTAGTTTTTCATATACACCTGAAAACCCTGATGCCCGTAAAGCGGTTCAAAACGTTTCCTTTTCCATCAATGAAGGGGAATGGATTGCTATTGTAGGCCATAACGGTTCTGGGAAATCGACGATGGTAAAAATGGTATGTGGCCTTCTCTTTCCACAAGAAGGGGAAATTCGCGTTATGAGAAATGTTTTAAATGAAGAAAATCTTTGGGAGACTCGTTCAAAAATAGGGATGGTCTTTCAAAATCCTGATAACCAATTTGTTGGAGCTACTGTTCAAGATGATGTGGCCTTTGCTTTAGAAAATAACGGTATCCCTTTTGAAGAAATGGTGGAGAGGGTTCATTCTTCTCTTAAGA
>JAAYHP010000010.1 GCA_012735355.1 Lysinibacillus sp.
GTATTTTCCCTTTGTAAACAAAGTGGCATTTAAGTGAGCGTGTATAATTTCATCTTCAAGTAAATCGTAAACAGTGTTATGGAGCTCGCCTATTTTTTTCTCGTAAAGTTGCAATGTTTCGTATTTTTCTCCTTTTGCATCGATCGTACATACGACACAAACGTTTTCCCGATCTTTTTGCAATCCATAATAGTTGGAACGATTGAAAATTTCTTCATCGGATTTAATTTTCATCTCAATTAAATCAGCAAAAAAGTTATTTTTTAATAATCTGGAATTTTCCTCAATTGCCTGCTCTTTAACAATCGTAAAGGAAATGACATTACCTGCCTGTTCGATAGCCATTTGAGAAGATGGATAAGGCAATGTAAGGGAATCATATATAACGAGCATACTAGGATATTGCCGCTTCGTTTGAACAGGAAAAGTAGAAATTCGTTGTTGCTCACTAGAAGGAATAGAAAATGTAGTTCCTTCCCTGGAAACAATTAAATCTTTTTTCACTTTTTGAATAATTTCTTGTTTAATTACCTTCATCGATTCCTTAGCAAAATGATGACTTTGAGCGATCTCTTCTCCTCGATGATTTAAGAGAAGTGTAGGGCGAGCTAAAAGATGACCTAATTGTTCGATTAGGGCACTTAAACTATAGCCTTTAATAAGCATATTAGAGAACTCTTTTTGAATATGCAGTGCATAATATAACTGTTCTGCTTCGTGATCGTTTAAATAGTTTAAAATATGTCGTGAAACTTCCCCTAACGTATGACTTGTCGGTAAATCGATAATAGGAAATGCTAAGTTATCGGCAAGCAATTTTACTTCGGGCGGCAATTCATGAAAGAAACGATTGATTTTTATAACAAGTCCTGAACAATTTAAATCGTGCATTTGTTGAATGAGTTCACAAAACTTTTCAGGATCATCTTTAAAAGCATAGCCCGTCGTTAAGAGCAGATGGTTTTCTTTTAAAAATTTTATAACGTCTGGTGTATCAGATATATTTACGAATTGTACATTTCTAGTTAATCCACGATGTCCTGCGAGTACAACGCTTTCCTTCATACCTTCCAATATAAATAAATCGTAGATAGTTTTCATAGATGTACCTCACATATTTAGATTTCCCACATGGTAAAAGTAAATTTCTTTTTGTTTATATCATTAATGTTTGATTATTGTACGCAAAAAATTATAAGAAATCAAAAGGAATTTGTTCATTATAAACAAAATCGAAGACGAATGTGACAGTTTTTTATCAAATTAGGGATGATAAATGGTTTGTAAGCAAAAGGTTGCCGAAGTTGGATAAATATAATAAATACATTTATCCGATTGTGCCAAAGACGATTCTATTGACAACGTTTACAATTAAGATGAAGTCAAAGTAAATCCAAAAGCTTAACAAACACATTAGTGCATAATCTCCATAATCACTACAAACAATAAGATGGGTTATAAAATCTGACAGATATTGCACACAGCTCGAAAAAGGAAGGTGAGATTGTTGAGCGAAATGAAAGACATTGTACAAAAGCTTGAACATCTTGGAGAAGAAGTAGCCGGGAAACTTGAATGGTTAGGCGAATTCGGAAAAGATTCTGCTGGCGGTGTTTCTCGCTTACTATACACAAAAGAATGGGTGGAAGGTCAACATGCACTAAAAGAGTGGATGGAGAGTGAAGGACTGGAAGCTCGATTTGATGAAATCGGAAATTTATACGGAACTTTAAAAGGTGAGAATACAGAAGAAACAGTTTTAACTGGTTCCCATGTTGATACTGTGAAAAATGGTGGCCGTTATGACGGTGCTTACGGTATTGTCGCTGGCATTATTGCATTGAAATATTTGAAAAAACATTTCGGAGAGCCTAAGAGAAACATTGAAGTTGTATCAATGGCTGAAGAAGAAGGAAGCCGTTTCCCTTATTCATTCTGGGGTTCTAAAAATATCGTCGGACTAGCGAAACGTAAAGAAGTGGAAGATATTAAAGATTTTGATGGCATTCCATTTGTAGAAGCAATGAAAAATGCTGGATTCGGCTTTAGAGACGAATCTAAAGGACCACGTAAAGACCTAAAAGCATTCGTTGAAGTCCATGTAGAGCAAGGAAATGTTTTAGAAAATGAAAAAATTGATATCGGAGTAGTGAACAACATTGTCGGTCAAAGACGATACACTATCGAAATTATTGGTGAAGCAAACCATGCTGGTACTACACCAATGGGATATCGTAAAGATGCTCTATTTGCAGCTAGCCACATGATTCATGAGATTATTTCAATGGCAAAAGTTGTTGGCGATCCACTTGTTACAACTGTAGGGAAATTAGAACCTGTTCCGAACATTGTAAACGTAGTACCAGGTAAAGTTTTTTTTACGATTGATGTTCGTCACACAAATAAAGAAGCGATTGTTTCCTTTACAGAACAAATGGAAACAAAAATGAAAGACATTTCTAAAGAACATGGTGTTGATATCAACATCGATCTTTGGATGGATGAAGATCCAGTGCCAATGGATGAAAAAGTAGTTGAAATTATTGAGAAGCAATGTAAAGAAAGCGGATTGAATTATAAAGTAATGCACAGTGGTGCAGGACATGATTCACAAATCTTTGCAGCATTCGTTCCAACAGCAATGATTTTCGTTCCAAGTAGAAACGGAATTAGTCATAATCCATTGGAATTTACTGAGCCAAGAGATTTAGCAGAAGGTGTTAAAGCATTAATCGGAGCTCTATATGAGTTAGGTTATAAATAATTTAAATAATTGTATAAGGAGATAGATAGTTATGGGATTCCCAAAAGATATTCTTACATCAAGATCAATTATTAAACACGGATTATATGCATTTATCGCTCCAGAAGGACTAGTAAACAACGTAATTCCTGGATTTGAAAATTGTACAATTTCTATTCTAGGTTCACCTAAATTAGGTGCAAGCTTCGTGGATTATATTGTAACAATGCACGAAGGTGGTAAAAACAGCGAAGGTTACTGTGGTCAAGAAGATACACAATGCTTCGTATATGTTTTAGAAGGTAAAGTGAAAGCAAAAGCAGGCGATGAAGAATTCACTTTAGAAGAGAGCGGATATTTATACTGCCCACCTGGCGTAAAAATGTACTTAGAAAATGTGAATAGTGGAGATTCTCGTCTATTCCTTTACAAAGCAAAATATCGTCCGCTTGAAGGGAAAAAACCTTGGGTAGTTTCTGGACATGCAAACCAAATCGAATTCAGAGATTACGACGATATGTACAACGTTCACATTAAAGACTTATTACCAACTGATCTTGATTTCGATATGAACTTCCATATCTTATCTTTCGATCCAGCTGCAAGCCACCCATTCATCGAAACACATGTTCAAGAACACGGTGCATACTTACTTTCAGGTGAAGGTATGTACAACTTAGATAATGAATGGATTCCAGTGAAAAAAGGCGATTACATTTTCATGGGACCATACGTACATCAAGCAGCTTATGCAGTTGGTCGCGAACCACTTGCTTATGTTTACTCAAAAGACTGTAACCGTGATGCAGATCTTTAATATAAAAAATTAATTTATCGTGTAGCACCGAAATCTTACGTTTATTCCTTGTCAAAATTTCAGAAGTAGGTGTCTAAAATGAGAGTTACGAAAGAAAAATTAAAAGAATTATTCAAAACAAAATTTATTAAAGCTGGACTTTCTGAAGAACATGCTGAAATAACAGCAGACGTACTTGTTTTTGCTGACGAACGCGGTATCCACTCTCACGGCGCAATGCGTGTAGAGTATTACTGCGAACGTATTGCAAAAGGCGGAATTAATACAAAACCTAACTTCCAATTCGAAAAAACTGGACCTTCTACAGGAGTATTCCATGCGGATGGTGGTTCTGGTTTTGCAGCTGCAAAAGCTGCTATGGATGAAGCCATTAAAATGGCAAAAGAAAATGGGGTTGCAGTTGTTGGTGTAGAAAACATGTCTCACAGCGGTGCAATCGCCTACTATACACATCAAGCAGTTAAAGAAGATTTAGTTGCATTAACATTATGTCAATCGGATCCAATGGTTGTTCCTTTTGGTGGGGCAGATCCTTACTATGGTACAAACCCAATTGCCTTTGCAGCACCAAGTAGCGATGGAAGAGTTATTTCGTTAGATATGGCAACAACAGTACAAGCATGGGGGAAAATTCTCTATGCTCGCTCGAAAAATGAATCTATCCCTGATACATGGGCAGTAGATGCAGAAGGAAATCCAACGACAGATCCTCATAAAGTAAATGCCCTTTTACCAATCGCTGGACCAAAAGGATATGGACTAATGATGATGGTTGACGTATTATCCGGTATTTTACTAGGACTTCCATTCGGAAACAAAGTGTCTTCAATGTATAGTGATTTAACGGAATATCGTCGTTTAGGTCAACTTCATGTTGTGATTAACCCAGCGTTCTTTACTGATTTAGAACAATTTAAACAAAACATTACAAATACAATGAATGATTTAAATAATATAAAACCTGCGCCAGGATTCTCACAAGTTTACTTCCCTGGTCAAAACCTTGATGCAGTGATCGAGGAATACAATAAAAACGGAATCGAAATTGTAGATGATATCTATGAATATTTAGTATCGGATGTTGTCCATAACAATAAATACGATAACAAGAGCCCGTTTGCCGAATAACAGGTTTTATAAATGAAAGGGTGGATGGGATGCGAGTAACTAAGGAACAGTTACATGAGTTAATTAAAAATAAACTGCATAGAGCAGGCTTAACAGAAGATCACGCTGCAGGTGTGGCTGATGTTCTTGTTCATGCCGATGCAAGAGGGGTTCATTCCCACGGTGCGATGCGTGTAGAATACTACGCTGAACGAATTGCTAAAGGCGGAATTAATAACAATCCAGAATTTACATTCGAAAAAACTGGCCCATGTACAGCAGTTTTTGATGGCGATAACGGTGCTGGGCATGTTGCAGCGAAATTAGCGATGGATGAAGCCATTAAAATGGCCAAGGAAAATGGAGTGGCTGTAGTAGGTGTCCGAAGAATTGGTCATAGTGGTGCTCTTTCTTACTTTGTTCAACAAGCATCAGAAGCGGATCTAATTGGTATTTCCTTATGTCAATCTGACCCAATGGTAGTACCTTTTGGTGGAGCTGAACCTTACTATGGTACAAACCCAATTGCTTTCTCTGCACCAGGGAAAAACGGAGAACATATCACTTTTGATATGGCAACGACGGTACAAGCTTGGGGTAAAATTTTACACGCTAGATCTAAAAATGAACCGATTCCAGATACGTGGGCAGTAGATGCAAATGGTGAACCAACGACAGATCCATTCAAAGTAAATGCTTTACTACCGATTGCCGGCCCTAAAGGTTACGGTTTAATGATGATGGTCGATGTCCTTTCTGGTATTTTGTTAGGTCTTCCATTCGGTAATAAAGTTTCTTCCATGTATCATGATTTAACGGAATATAGAAATTTAGGTCAGCTTCATATTGTTATTAATCCAGCATATTTCACAAATTTAGATTCATTTAAAGATTCAATTGCTCAAACAATGGAAGACTTAAATAACATTAAACCTGCACCTGGTTACAATAAAGTTTATTATCCAGGTCAAAGAAGTGCTGAACGAGAAAAAGCGTATGAAAAAGATGGCATTGAAATTGTTGATCATATTTATGAATACTTAATTTCTGATGTTGTTCATAATAACGCATATGATCATAAAAGCCCTTTTGCAAAATAATATGAATGTGGCTAAATAAAAGGGCTGCTTTATGCAAGCCCTTTTCATTGGGATATTAAAGTTTTATGCAAGCACAAAAACGAAAAAGAGGTGCATTAATACATGCTTTACACAATCATTAAACAAAACTCTTATCAAGACTCAGTAAACTTAATGCTTTTAACAAACAAAATTTCTACGATGGAAGGTATCAACAAAGTTCAAGTAATGATGGGAACTCCTGCGAACAAAGATATCTTCAAAAACTCTGGTCTATATACAGAAGAGCTTGAAGGAGCAGCATCAAACGATATGTGTATCGTTGTAGACACTGATGACGAATCAAAAGTTCAAGCTGTTCTTGAAGAAGTAGATAACTACTTAAATAACCAAACAATTGAAAGCGGTAAAGAAGGCTTTGAAACTGTTCGTACTTGGGATAAAGCATTAAAATCAATCCCTGCCAATTTAGCAATAATTTCAACTCCTGGACTATATGCTGCTGAAGAAGCAGAATGAGCGTTAGATAATGATTTAAACGTATTAATTTTCAGTGACAACGTAACTGTTGAAGATGAAAGACGTTTAAAAGAAAAAGCTCACGAAAAAGGTCTTTTAGTAATGGGACCAGACTGGGGTACAGCGATTATTTCAGGAGTGCCTCTTGCATTTGCTAACGTTGTAAAACCAGGAAAAATTGGTATCGTAGGTGCTTCTGGTACAGGTATCCAAGAAGTAACAGTTCAAATTGACCGTTTCGGTGGAGGTATTACTCACGCTCTTGGAACTGGTGGACGCGACTTATCCGATAAAATTGGTGCGATTACTATGCTAGATGCAATTAAAGCATTAGCAAACCACGATCAAACTGAAGTGATTGTTATTGTTTCTAAGCCACCAGCTAAAGAAGTGCGCGATGAAGTTGTTACATTATTACAAAGCCTTTCAAAACCAGTAGTGGCAATTTTCCTTGGTGAAGATCCACACAACCATGAAGGTAATATTTACTACGCAAATACTCTTGAAGAAACAGCTGCTATTGCGGTTGATTTAGCTAAAGGTAACCCAGTAAAAGCTAACTACAACGAGCTTCAAGGTGAAGTACCTGCAGTAGAATTAAAACAAGAACAAAAAACAATTAAAGGTTTATACTCTGGCGGTACTTTAGGTTATGAAGCTGCTACATTAATGAAACGTGGTTTAGGTCTTGCTGATAGCGGATCTCATGAAGAAGGCTATTTATTTAAAGCTAACGGATTTGAAGTTGCTGACCTTGGTGATGACATTTATACACAAGGTAAACCACACCCAATGATCGACCCTGAAACAAGAATCGAATTCTTCAAAAAAGCAGCTCAAGATGAATCAACAGCAATCATCCTATTCGACGTTGTTCTTGGATATGGTTCTCACGATGATATGGCTGGTGCTTTACTTCCAGGAATTCAAAAAATTCAAGAAGAAGCAAAAGCTCAAGGAAAAACAATCTATTTCGTAGCAACAGTTTGTGGTACACCACAAGATCCACAAGGTCTTGCAGAACAAAAAGCAAAACTTGAAAGTGCTGGCGTAATTATTAGAGACAGTAATAACCAAGCGGTTCGTACGGCTCTTGCTATGCTTGGCATTCAAATTGAGGAACAAGATAAAGAAGTAGTTCCAGCAAGTCAAGAATCGAAAGTAGAAATTACAACTTCATCTGAATTAGAAAAATTATTAAATGAAAAGCCAAGCGTAATTAACGTTGGTCTGAAGAAGTTCACAAACGCTATTGTAGAAAATGGCGGTAGAGTTGTTCAATTTGATTGGCGTCCAGTTGCTGGCGGAAACCCAAGAATGCGTAAAATTTTAAGTCTTTTACGTTAATTGTGCAAAACTCAATTCACATGAAATTAGGAGGAAGTTACATGTACGGACCATATAAAACAATTGATGAAGCAAACAGAGCGGTTATCGATAAAGTAGTATCAAGCGCACCATTTTTAGTTGATGTTGTGCCTGCAAAATCTGTAATTCCAGAATTAAACGGTAAAGTTTTATTACACGCTGGACCACCTACAAAATGGGAAAACATGCCAAGCCCAATGCAAGGTTCATGTGTAGGTGCTGCCCTTTTCGAAGGTTGGGCATCAACTCCTGAAGAAGCTTTCAAATTATTTGAAAATAACGAAGTAGAATTCATTCCATGTCACCATGTAAATGCAGTGGGACCAATGGGTGGTATTACTTCAGCTAACATGCCTGTATTCGTTGTAGAAAACCGTGACGGTGGTAACCGTGCGTATTGTACAATGAACGAAGGTATCGGGAAAGTTCTTCGTTTTGGTGCATACTCTGAAGAAGTTACAAATCGCTTAAAATGGTTCAGAGATGTTCTTGGCCCAACACTTTCTAAAGCAATTAAAGTTAAAGGTGACGGATTAAACGTTAACGTAATGATCGCGAAAGCAATCACAATGGGTGATGAATTCCACCAACGTAACATTGCTGCATCATTAATTTTCTTAAAAGAAATCACTCCTTACATTTTACAAACAGATGTAAGCGAACAAGATAAACAAGATGTAATCCAATTCTTAGCAGATACAGACCAATTCTTCTTAAACATTGCAATGGCAACATGTAAAGCTGTTATGGATCAAGCTCGTACTATCCAACATGGTACAGTAGTTACTGCAATGTGCCGTAACGGTTATGAATTCGGTATTCGTATCGCTGGTATGGGAGACCAATGGTTTACAGCACCAGTAAATACTCCACAAGGTTTATTCTTCACTGGTTATGACCAATCTATGGCTTGTCCAGATATGGGTGACTCTGCTATCACTGAAACATTCGGTGTTGGTGGATTTGCTATGATCGCAGCACCTGGTGTTACACGTTTCGTTGGTGCTGGTGGTATGGATGACGCTGTAAGCACAAGTAATGATATGATGGAAATTTGTATTGATCACAACCCGAACTTCTCCATTCCGACATGGGACTTCAAAGGTGCTTGTCTTGGAATCGATGCAAGAAAAGTTGTTGAAACTGGTATTGAACCAATTATCAACACAGGTATTGCACATAAAGAAGCAGGTGTGGGTCAAATTGGTGCAGGTACAGTTCGTGCTCCACTTGCTTGCTTCGAAAAAGCGCTTGATGCATATGCTGTAAAACTTGGTTTAATTGAACCTGCAGAAAATGAATAAAAGTACTCTTTATGGAGAGGAATATAGTTATCTTATTCCTCTCCTTCTTTGTAACAGTGAAGAAGGTTATGTTCATAGTCGTTTTTCCAATGGATTTAATATACAAATGGGAAATTCTCTCATATTTATTGGTAATAAGAAAAACGGGCTTCTACCATTCGGAATACATTTAAGAGAAGAAGATACATCCTTTGCTGTTTCTTCCATAATGAATAATGAATTCGTAAAGTGGAATGAAAGCAAAAACAGCATTGAATTTTCAAATGTATCCATAACATTGGAAAAAGGGAAACCTTTTAACAATGAACTGATTCCTATGAAAAGTAGGCAAACTTTTGAAAGAAGTTTTCATCAATTTACTTCTCTTTTAATGAATGTAAATGTGAAAACGGGTTTGGATATTTCCATTAATAAATTTTTAAAGAAATTTGAAAATGTCGGGAATCACGAATGGGATGAAGTTGAAACTTTTATTATAAAGCTGATAGAAGCTGCAATATCCAATGATGAAATGTTAATGGACAAGGTGCTAAAATATTTCCTTGGTAGAGGTCAAGGCTTGACTCCATCAGGGGATGATACGATTGTAGGATTTCTTGCATTTGATGCAATTTCCCACTTTCTATCAGAAAAGTTTTATGATAAAATTTCAAAAAAAATTGAAGGTGAGTCTATAACAACCGATGTAGCGAGAGAGTATTTAAGATATGCATTAAGAAGAGAATATAGTTCAACTGTTACCAATGTGGTTAATTCGATTGCCAGTGGTAATAAAGAACTTGAGATGCATTTCAAGAAGTTACTCGGAGTAGGACATAGTTCTGGATTAGATACGTTACTAGGGATTCTTATTGGAATGCTCACTTTTGAAAAAATGAATAATACAGAATATTAAGGAGTGTTTATATGAGCAAAATCGTACTAGCGATCGGTGGAAATGCAATTATTAAAGAAGGACAGAAAGGTACGATTGAAGAGCAAATTCAAAATCTACTTGAAAGTTCAGAACCAGTTCTAGATTTAATGGAACAAGGTCATACAGTTGTAATTACTCACGGAAATGGTCCTCAAGTAGGGAATACATTAATTCGTGGAGAAATGGCGAAATCTGTTATTCCTGAGTATCCTCTTGATGTATATGGTGCAGAAACACAATGTAATATTGGATACTTAATCCAACAAACATTCAAAAACAAAATGGTTGAACGCAATATTAATAAAACAATTGCGACAGTTGTAACTCAATCAATCGTTTCTAAAGAAGACCCAGCATTCGAAAACCCAACTAAACCAATCGGACCATTCTTCTCTAAAGAAGAAATGGAGAAAATTGTAGCTGAACGAGGCTTAACATTCGTAGAAGATGCAGGTCGTGGCTATCGCCGTGTTGTTCCATCTCCAAAGCCAATCAAAATTGTTGAAAAAGAAGCAATTGAAACATTAGTAGACAATGGCATTTCTGTAATTTCCACTGGCGGTGGAGGAATTCCAGTTATCGAAAACGATGGAAAATTAGAAGGTATTGAAGCTGTTATCGATAAAGATTTCGCAAGTGCATTACTTGCTGCGGAAATTAAAGCGGACTTCCTATTCATCTTAACAGGTGTTGAACAAGTAGCTATTAACTTCGGTAAACCAGATCAACAAAACCTTTCAGAAATGACTGTGGAAGAAGCACTTCGTTATTTAGATGAAGGACAATTCCCGAAAGGTAGCATGGGACCAAAAATTGAAGCTGCAATTATGTTCTTAGAAAAAGGCGGAAAGAACGTTGTTATCACTTCAATCGACAAACTTCAAGACGCATTAGAAGGTAAAACAGGAACACGTATTGTAAAATAAGTTATTATAGAAGCTGTATGTGAAGTCAAAGTTATTTGGCTTCAATACAGCTTTTTTATTTTTTAGCAGAGGAATTCGCTGAACGTGAGTTTTTATTTTTGTACAAAAGAATCTGACAATTGAAAATTTCCTAAAATATAGGTATATAAAAAATATTTTTATTCCTTCATTCTAGTATATAATAGAAAAATACAGATAAACGAATGAGGCAGGCGATATCTATGAGATTGAAAGAAAGATATCAAATACTTTTTGATAAAATTGCTCAATACAATTCTGGAGATAAAGGCATTACAAGGGTTGCATATACAAATGAAGAACAAGCCTGTACCCAAGCTTTTATGCGAATGTGTATGGATGCAGGGCTAGAAGTTCGTATGGATCAATGCGGAAACGTTATTGCAAGAAGAAAGGGAAAGTATGATGATCTTCCACCGGTATTAATGGGTTCCCATTTAGATACGGTTTATCAAGGCGGAAAATACGATGGTGCAGTCGGTGTAACTGCCGCATTAGAAGTGGTAAGACGTTTAAACGATAAAAATATTGAAACGGACCATCCTATCGAAGTCATTTCCTTTGCCTGCGAAGAATCTTCGCGCTTTGGAGTATCCACGTTAGGAAGTAAAGCGATGGCAGGTTTATTTGAAAAAGATAAAGTGCGACACTTAAAAGATCGTAACGGTATCACATTGGAAGAGGCGTTATCCCACGTTGCCCTTGAGATCGATACAGTGGAAGAAGCAAGCAGAGTAGATGAACCGATTAAAGCCTTTTTTGAATTGCATATTGAACAAGGGCCAGTCCTTGAAAATGAAAATAAAAAAATTGGTATTGTAACAGGAATCGCAGCTCCAGCTCGATTTTCCATAAAAATTATCGGAACCCCTTCCCACTCTGGGAC
>JAAYHP010000095.1 GCA_012735355.1 Lysinibacillus sp.
AAATGTATGTTAATGAAATTACTACGCGTTTATCGCGAGGAATATCAACACCAGCAATACGTGCCATTTATTCGCACCTCCTTAAAAATTATCCTTGTTTTTGTTTGTGTTTTGGATTTTCACAGATTACCATTACTTTACCGCGTCGGCGAATAACTTTACATTTTTCGCAAATCGGTTTTACAGATGGTCTCACTTTCATTTAACTCAACCTCCTTAGTCTTCGGAGTGCAAAAGATTATTTAAAACGGTATGTGATACGACCGCGAGTTAAATCATAAGGAGATAACTCAATAGTAACCTTATCTCCAGGTAAAATTCGAATGAAATGCATACGAATCTTTCCGGAAACGTGTGCAAGCACCGTGTGCCCATTTTCTAATTCTACCTTAAACATCGCGTTTGGCAAAGTCTCAACAACTGTTCCTTCGACTTCAATTACATCGTCTTTCGCCATCAACCCTGTCTCCCTTCTATATGTGCTTATTAGTTCCCTTTATTAGAGAACACTCGCAACAGCTTTTGCAGGTTAGAAGCAACTCCATTAACAGTCTTGGATTGTATGAGAGATGTTCGAAAGACGCTCGTCTGGTTTCGCTTCACACAATCCAGGGAATGAACAGATCCAGTAAAGAAACTGTATTCCTTTGTTAAGATGTCCGGAATTCATGGATGACTTTCATACCCGTTCACTTGCTTCCACGAAACCCATAACACTCTTCACAAAAGAACTTTAAGTACTTTCGCAAGCAGTGTATACCGGGCACTTATATGCTTTTGCAACTCTCAATAAAAAATTTGTTGCCTCCGATTACCCCTCGCGAAAAGTATTATGACTTTCGATTGAATGACGGGTATCAGCTGCGACTGCCCTGTAGTAAAAGAGCGTCAAGGTCAGCAAATACTTTATCAATATCTTGCTGTCCGTTAATGTTTGTTAACACACCTTTAGCTTCATAAAAATCAAGTAATGGTTGTGCTTGTTTCATATTTACTTCCAGGCGATTCGAAACGGTTTCTGGATTGTCGTCAGCACGAGTATAAAGTTCTCCGCCATCTTTATCACATATCCCTTCCTCTTTAGGAGGATTAAAAATTACGTGATAAGAGGCACCACAAGATCTACAAATTCGACGACCACTCAGGCGAGCAACTAGTTCATCTTTATCAACTTGAATATTAATTGTATGATCAATTTTTTTACCAAGTTCTTCTAAGATATTATCTAATGCTTCAGCTTGAGGCACTGTACGAGGGAATCCGTCTAATAAAAACCCTTTATCACAGTCTGTTTGAGAAAGTCTTTCGCGCACGATGCCGATTGTTACTTCGTCAGGAACTATTGCGCCTTGATCCATATAAGATTTTGCTTTAAGACCAAGTTCTGTACCTTCTTTAATAGCTGCTCGGAACATATCACCTGTAGAAATATGAGGGATTTCGTACTTTTCAACGATTTTTTCAGCTTGGGTACCTTTACCTGCACCAGGTAAACCCATTAATACGATATTCATTCGTGAATTTCCCTCCCAATTGCTGGCTTAGGAAACAAGACTGTTTCCTAACCAACATTATTTCATAAAGCCTTTATAATGACGTTTTACAAGTTGTGCTTCTAGCTGTTTCATTGTTTCTAACGCTACACCCACCACGATGATTACACTAGTACCACCAATTTGGGCAGTAGCAGGTAAGTTCATAAAGTTTATGAACAGTATTGGTAAAATGGAAACAATAACTAAGAAAAGAGAACCAACAAATGTTAAACGATATAAAACTTTTGTTAAGTACGCTTCTGTATCATTACCTGGACGAATTCCAGGAATGTAAGCACCTTGCTTTTTCAAGTTATCCGCAATTCTTTCCGGATTTACTTGAATAAACGCATAGAAATACGTAAACGCAATTATTAATGCAACGTAGATAATCATACCAACCGGTTTAGTATAGTCAAACATGTTGGTAATGAACATAGTGATATCATTCTCACCAAAAAACGCAGCTAATGTCTGAGGTGTAATAATAAACGCTACTGCGAAGATTACCGGAATAACTCCTGCAGCGTTTACTTTCAATGGCAAGTGCGTTTGTTGTGCTCCAACATGCGCTGTACGACCTGCAACTCTTTTTGCATATTGTATTGGAATTTTACGTAACGCTTGTTGAACGTAAATTACTCCAACGACAACAGCTAACATTATTAATGCAAGAAGTACTAAAATAGTAATACTGATGAATAACTGATCCCCTGCACCTTCAATTTGTTGTGCATAAATTTGGTTGATCGTTGTTGGAATCGCAGCAACAATCCCTGCAAAGATGATAATGGAAATACCGTTTCCAACACCATGACCAGTAATTTGTTCACCTAACCACAATAGGAATGCCGTTCCTGCAGTTAATACGATGGCAATCGTTAAGTAAGATAACACACTTGTATCTGTAATTAACATACCGCCGTACATTTGGTTAAATCCAAAGGACATAGCGAATGCTTGAATGAAAGCAAGAACTACAGTATAGTAACGAGTAAATTGAGCAAGTTTCCTACGCCCAACTTCCCC
>JAAYHP010000096.1 GCA_012735355.1 Lysinibacillus sp.
ATTTATGAGTTTGAACATGTGATTATTGACGAATTTCTAGATACAAATAGAATCCAAGAGCAGCTTTTCTTCCGTTTAGCAAAGGGGCATAAGAACCTTTGTGTTGTGGGGGATGACGACCAAGCTTTATATCGTTTCAGAGGTGCAACCGTTGAAAATTTTGTTCAGTTCCCACAACGTAGTCAATCGTATTTACAGACCTCGCAAAAATTGATTAAATTAAACATTAACTATCGTTCGAAAAAACAAATCGTTACAACCTATACAAACTTTATAGATAAGGTGAGTTGGGTAAGAGAAAATTGTAATGGTTACTACCGTTTGCATGATAAGAATATAAAGGCATTTAGTCAAGATAATGACATCTCTGTTATTACAACAACTCCTTCAAAGTCTGAGGATTTATCAAAAGAAATTGCGCAATTTGTTAGGAAGCTAATCGATGAAAAAAAGGTTGAAGATCCAAATCAAATTGCTTTTTTATTTCCAGCACTTAAAAATAATCTACATGTAAAACGGATGAAAAAAGCATTAGAGATGGAAGGAATAAATGTATACGCACCTAGGGCAGGACGCTTCTTAGAGGTAGAAGAAGCAAAAGCAATGTTCGGTATTTTTACTAAAATAATTGGAAGACCAGCAAGGCAAAATTTTTCTGGTGCTTATAAAGATTATCATGATTGGCTAGATATAGTAGAAGGAACAGCAGAGGAATTAATGCAGAAGGATGATAGATTAGAGAGGTTTGTTAATACAAAAAAAGAAGAGCTTAAAAGGTGTAAAGAGGACTATATCCGATTATTAAAAACAGCCAACGATTATGGTTGGACATTAAAAGAACTTTATGTCCCACATTTACATAAAAGGATATTATCAAAAACACCGCTAATTTCAGAACAATCAATTAAAGGGCTAGGTTCAAATAGATTGGATAGAATTATTGAACAAAGAAATAAAGCAGGTAAGCCTTTGAGTTTACAATATATTTTCAATCGTGCTACATCTGTAGATTGGAACGTACTTGACCTGTTTTACCGTTTGTGCGGATTTCCATACTTTTCACAAATGTTTAAATTTGCAGAAAGAGGGTTGGACGAGGGGCCAATCTGTAACTTATCTATGATTTCAAAGTATTTATCAAGATATATGGAACAATCCTCTTCTTCAGTAATTACTGGTTCAAGGCTTATCGAAGATTATTTTGCCAATGATTTCTTTGGTCGATATGTATACGGTCTTTTTAGACTTGGAGAAACAGAAGTTGAAAATGTTGAAACACCTTTTCCGAAAGGTAGGGTACCGTTTTTAACAATACATCAATCCAAAGGATTAGAATTTCCTTATGTTATCCTTGGTAATCTTGGAAAGAAAAATAAAAATGTTCCTAGAGAAGAGGAGATTGTAAGACCTTTAATTGATAGTGATAACGAGCCGTTAGAAAGAATTCCTGAATTCGATACTATGAGACTTTTCTATGTTGCGCTATCACGAGCAGAAGAAATGCTAGTTATAAGTAACTTAAGAGGTCAAGGCCAACCAGTTGAGCCGGCATTTAAAGAATTATTAGCTGAAATGAATTATCCAGAGATACCAAGTGTTTCCGTATCTAGCATGCCTAAAGTAAAAGTTACAGAAGAGAAAATACCAAAAGTTTATTCTTACACAGGTGACTATTTAATGTATTTAAAATGTCCTAGAAATTATATGGTGTTTAAAAAATATGAGTTTGTTCCTTCGCGCACACAGACAATGTTATTTGGAACACTTGTTCATCAAACGATAGAGGACATTCATAATCAAATTATATCATTGCGAGGTGAAAGCAGTGAATAATGATGAAATGATAAAATTCATAGAGGATTCTTTTGAAGAAAATTATGAACTATTGAGATTAGAAG
>JAAYHP010000097.1 GCA_012735355.1 Lysinibacillus sp.
CGTCCTGGATGGCATATCGAATGTTCCGTTATGGCCCGTGAACATTTAGGTGACACAATTGATATTCACGCTGGCGGACAAGATTTAACGTTCCCACACCATGAAAATGAAATCGCTCAATCAGAGGCGTTTTCTGGAAAAACGTTTGCTCGTTATTGGATGCATAACGGATATATTAATATCGATAACGAAAAAATGTCAAAATCCCTCGGAAACTTTGTATTAGTTCACGACATCATCGAGCAAATTGACCCGCAAGTATTAAGGTTTTTCATGCTTTCAGTTCATTATCGTCACCCAATCAATTTCTCTCAAGAATTGATAGAATCTGCTCGCAATGGTTTAGAACGGCTGCGTACAGCTTATTCTAATCTTCAGCACCGTTTAAATGCGACGACAAATTTAGCGGATGATAGTGAAAAGTATTTGCAAAAAATCGATGAGCTAAAAAATCAATTTGAAAAAGAAATGGACGATGATTTCAATACTGCTAATGCCATTTCTGTATTGTTTGAATTAGCTCGTACTGCGAATACGTACTTAAACGAAGCGAATACCGATGAAAAAGTATTAAAAGCATTTATTGAAACTTTTGATGTATTAAGTGATGTATTAGGAATAAAGCTAGCTGTTGAGGCGGAACTTTTAGACGAAGAAATTGAAGCGCTAATAGAAGAACGAAATAATGCGCGAAAAAATCGCGACTTTAAGCGCGCTGATGAAATACGCGATCAGCTGCTCGGCATGAACATTATTTTGGAAGACACACGGCAAGGTACCCGTTGGAAACGAGGTTCATAATATGTCCCATCATCACGTAGATGTTAAACAATTAAACGCTTTAGCATTAGCATACATGGGAGACGCGGTGTTGGAGGTGCGGGTTCGTGAGCATCTATTACTTAGTGGGCGCACGAAGCCGAACACGCTCCATCATGAAGCGACAAAATATGTATCTGCTAAAGCCCAATCAATGATCGTTCACCGAATGATGGAGGAACAATTTTTAACAGAGGAAGAGTTAGCGATTTTTAGACGCGGACGCAATGCGAAATCAGGTACTATTCCAAAAAATACGGACGTGCAAACTTACCGCAATAGCTCTGGTTTTGAAGCGGTGCTTGGCAGCTTATATTTAACTAAGCAATTTGAACGAGTAGATAAGATTATCGATTATGCGATAGAAATTGTGGAAGAAACGAAAGGAGTCATAAAATGAGCGACAATGGAGAAATGATTGCAGGAAAGAATCCGGTATTAGAAGCCCTACGATCAGGCCGTGAGATAAATAAATTATGGATTGCTGAAGGAGTCAAAAAGTCTGGGGTCAATGAAATACTAGATTTGGCTCGCGATCGGGGAGTGTTAGTGCAATTTGTTCCGAAGAAAAAAATTGATCAACTTTCCAGCGAGAACCATCAAGGGATTGTTGCTTCAGTTGCTGCATATAAATACGCTCATTTAGATGACTTGTTCGAATCTGCAAATCGAAAAAATGAGGATCCCTTTTTCATCATTTTAGATGAATTGGAAGATCCTCATAATCTCGGTTCTATTATGCGAACAGCTGACGCGATTGGCGTTCATGGTATAATAATACCAAAGAGGCGATCCGTTGGGCTTACAGCAACAGTGGCGAAGGCTTCTACAGGAGCAATTGAACATGTTCCAGTTTGTAGAGTAAACAATCTTTCGCAAACGGTGGATGAATTGAAAAAGAGAGGTCTTTGGATTGCAGGGACGGATGCTAAAGGAACGGTTGATTATCGGAAAATGGATGCGAACTTGCCGCTAGCTATCATTATCGGCAGTGAAGGAAAAGGAATGAGTCGCATTTTGAAAGAAAAATGTGATTTCCTATATAATCTGCCGATGGTTGGTCATGTGAATTCACTAAACGCATCTGTTGCTGCGGCGTTACTCATGTATGAAGTGTACCGAAAACGTCAAGAAGTGAATGATTAACAATGAACAATATTTTAATAGTTGATGGCTACAACATGATAGGTGCTTGGAAAGAGCTAAGACCGTTAAAGGACACTAATTTAGAAGAAGCAAGAAATCGCCTGCTTGAACTACTGGCAGAGTACAAAGCAGCTATGGGATGGCGGGTGATTGTTGTCTTCGATGCTTATCATGTTTCTGGTGTTGAAAGAATGTATATTCAAAATGCGGTGGAAGTTATTTTTACGAGAAAGAATGAGACCGCCGATGAAAGAATAGAAAAGCTATCCAATGAGTTAAAGGGAAGGAAAACTCAAATTTATGTAGCTACATCAGACATGACGGAACAAAATGTGATCTTTGGAAATGGTGCGCTTCGAAAATCTGCTCGTGAACTAGAAATTGAGATGCAAATTATTCAATCAAACATATCAAAAAGCGTAGAAACTTCGCAGAAAGAGAGACCGAAATCTAGAATTCCACTATCGAAAGAAGTAGAATTAGCTTTTGAAAAATGGAGAAGAGGCTTAAAATAACCGATTGACCTATATTTTCCAATTCCGTTATACTGTTCCTAACACGATTTAATCGCTGGGGTGAGGCCGTTGCTTAAAACAGAACAATCACAAGCATTGAAAACTTTTGAAGAGTTAACAGATGAACAACTAGTTGAACTAGTCCATCAAGGTAATACGGAGGCGTTAGATTTTTTAATTACGAAATATCGTGTATTTGTAAAGGCGAAAGCGCGTTCTTATTTTTTAATTGGAGCGGATAAGGAAGATATTGTGCAAGAAGGAATGATTGGTTTATATAAAGCTGTAAGAGATTTTAAAGAGGATAAACTCGCTTCTTTTAGAGCCTTTGCGGAATTATGCATCACGCGCCAAATTATTACTGCTATCAAGACGGCAACGCGTCAGAAACATATTCCATTGAATTCCTATGTTTCTCTTGATAAACCTATATTCGATGAAGAATCGGATCGAACGTTGATGGACGTAATTACAAGTACAGAGTCGGAAGATCCAGAACATTTAATGATCAACCGAGAAGAGCATTCCCATCTGGAGGAAAAAATTGGTGAAATTTTAAGTGAACTGGAACAGCAGGTACTCACACTCTATTTAGATGGACAATCATATAACGAAATTTCTGAAGAATTGAATCGTCATGTTAAATCGATAGATAACGCATTACAGCGGGTAAAACGTAAATTAGAACGCCATTTAGAAATTGGGGAAATTATTTGAAACTATTCCCGCAATTATTGACAGCGTGGAATTTAGGTGTTAGTCTTTAAAAGATAAAATGCTGGAATAGAGGTTTTTTGTGTGGCAAAGAAAGTCGTATTATGTTGCGAAAAGTGTGGTTCAAGAAACTATACTTATCCAGAAAAAGAAGGAACAACTAGATTGGAATTAAAAAAGCATTGTCCACACTGCAATCAGCACACAGTGCATAAACAAACGCGTTAATTTACAAGTTGAAATAGAGAATATTGAAGATTTTTCGGAGGTTAGGCTAGAATGGGCAAAATAAAGCAATTTCTGCAAGAAGTCATGTCAGAGATGAGAAAGACAAGCTGGCCGAAAAGTAAAGAGCTTACAAAATATACAGTTGTCGTTATTACTACGGTGATCTTTGTGGCGCTTTATTTTGTGCTAGTTGACTTAGGAATTTCTGAAGCGTTTCGCTGGTATTTAAATATATAATGGAAATATACTAAATATTTTTGAAGAATAGCCCGTTTATGATTTTGCGGGTTTTTTTCATTTATTTTGTAAATTATAATAATAAAATACAAAAAATGAAATTAGTCAGCGGTGCACACCATAAAAGTGAAGGAGGGAAGGACGAATAGTCCAACAAACAATATGGAGAAACAATGGTATGTAGTTCACACTTATTCAGGTTATGAAAATCGTGTGAAAGCAAATCTTGAAAAACGTGTAGAAACAATGGGAATGCAAGATCATATATTCCGTGTAATTGTACCTGAACATGAAGAAACAGATTTAAAAGATGGAAAAAAACGTACAGTGATGCGTAAAGTGTTTCCAGGTTACGTCTTAGTGGAAATGATTTTAACAGATGATTCATGGTATGTTGTGCGCAACACTCCAGGAGTAACCGGATTTATCGGCTCTTCAGGTGGTGGTGCGAAACCAACACCATTACTACCAGAAGAAGTTGATCGCCTACTTCGTTCAATGGGATTACACAAAAAGACGATTGGCGAATTAGATATTGCTGTAGGAGATTTAGTGGAAGTGTTAGAAGGCCCATTCGCTCATTTCCAAGGGAATGTAGAAGAAATTGATGCGGACAAAGGCAAAGTGAAAGTAACTGTGGATATGTTTGGTCGAGAAACGAAAATGGAGTTAGACTTTGAACAAGTTCAACGAGTATAAAATTTTGTTAAAAAGCAAATGATTTCAATGTTCGTTTCTTTAATTTATATTTTGTATATAAAATAATTTTATGAGTTAATAATATTTTACTTGCTTTAAAAAATGAAAAGTGATATCATTTCATAGGTCAGACTGTAAATTTTTTAGTCTGCAATTGAGTAAAGATTTTTTATCGGCAAAGCTGATAAATGTATATTGAGTGGGAGGGGCAACCCAGTTACCACATCACGGACTTTAAGGAGGTGTGTCTCGTGGCTAAAAAAGTTATTAAAATTGTAAAACTTCAAATCCCTGCTGGTAAAGCTAATCCAGCTCCACCGGTTGGTCCTGCACTAGGTCAAGCGGGTGTTAATATCATGGGATTCTGTAAAGAATTTAACGCGCGTACTGCAGATCAAGCAGGTTTAATTATTCCTGTTGAACTTACAGTATATGAAGACCGTTCTTTCGACTTTATTACAAAAGCTCCACCTGCAGCAGTTTTACTTAAAAAAGCAGCTGGTCTTGACAAAGGTTCAGGCGAACCAAAC
>JAAYHP010000098.1 GCA_012735355.1 Lysinibacillus sp.
ACCTGGTTACGTAAAAATTGCGCTGACAGAGGAAATTGTTGAGGAGAAGCCGGTTGAGACGCCTCCAGTGAAGGAAGAAGAGGAAGAGAAACCTAGCGTTACGCCTCCAGTGAAGGAAGAACCAAAAGAGGAAAAACCTAGCGTTACACCTGAGGAAGAATCAGTAGGACAGAAACCTAGTACTCGACCTATTGTAAAATTACCTGATGATCTACCGCCAATTTTTGAAGATTCAATTGCCACACCTATTTATACTACAAACACAATTGGCCGAGTAACGGAGAACAATTTAAATATTCGAGAACAAGGAAACGCATCATCAAATATTGTTGGCGTTTTGAATAAAGGTGATGTTGTAGCTGTTCATTCCATCAATGGAAACTGGGTTAATATTACAACGAATGATGGAAAAACCGGCTACGTCCACAAAACATATTTGAAGTTAATAAACCAAAGTGGTAGTCCTGTGCAAAATCGTGTCATTGTAATTGATGCAGGGCATGGTGGGAAGGATCCTGGTGCTTCAAACAGTGGAATCGTTGAAAAAGATATTACATTAAAAGTAGCAACGATTGTTAAAAATAAATTAGAAGCAGATGGTGCAAGAGTGATTATGACAAGAACGGGTGATACGTATCCTACTTTAGAAGACCGTGTGAATATTGCTCTTGAAAATCATGCGGAAGTGTTTGTAAGTATCCATGTAAACTCCGCATCAAATACAAATGCAAGCGGTACGGAGACGTATTACAGTGTAGCTGGAAACGTCAATATTTTAGAAGATGAGGAGTTAGCAAAAGCCATCAACTCGCAAATTGTTAATAATGCAAATATGCGCGATCGTGGCGTGAAGCAAGCAAACTTCTACGTAATTAAAAACATGTTACTTCCATCGGTGTTAGTGGAACTAGGATTCCTTACAAATCCAGAAGACCGTGCAAAGTTAACTGATGATGACTATATTGAAATCTTCGGCGATTCTATTTATAGAGGTATTGTAGATTATTATCGAGAATAACATATGAAATTAGTACAAAATACATCATTTTTCCGTTACGGGAGAATGGTGTGTTTTTTTATATCACTTCCAGGACGGCATCTGTTGCTCGCCCCTCCACTTGAGCGGAAGGATAAGTGCTTGGGTGGAGATAGTATGCACTTGGGCGGAAGGAGAGCACATTTTGGCGGAAGGAGTAAACATTCGTGCGGATAGAGTGCGCATTCGTGCGGAAGGAGAGCACATTCGTGCGGATAGGGATGGGATTCGGGCGGATGGAGTATACATTCGGGCGAATAAGGAATGTATTCGAGCGGATAACCCTCCACTCGTGAAATCTTCAATAAAAATGACTGTTTCTTTAAAGCACAGACACAATTATCCATATACCAGGAATTTAATCACCTAAAATAATAAAAAAGCCACAATTATCCTCGATTACCACTTTTAAAAGTCAAAAACTTATCAAAAATATTACATCTATATTACAATTGAAAACTACTAGTAAAGAAAAATCTCAAAAATGCATGAATTTACTATTTCAATGCGAATTTTGGTGCAATAGTAAATTCGGAATTCTTTACACAAATGAAAAGTAATACGCATTTTAATTATGTTAGGCTTATTAGTAGATTGAGAATAGTAGTAGTAGTTGAAGGGAGCTTTAAAATTGAAAAAAAGATGGCTAGTACCAGTTTTTGCATCCTTCATGATTTTTACAACACCAATTTTAGATGCAGAAGCTGCAACAACTCAAGAATTAACATCAACTGCCAAACAATACATAGGAGTACCTTACGTTTGGGGTGGAACGACGACAAGAGGATTTGATTGTTCTGGATTCACCCAAAGAGTATTTGCCGATTTAGGTTATCAATTAGATCGGACTACAAAAGCTCAATATGCGCAAGGAAAGTCTGTAACAAAAAATAATCTTCAAGTAGGAGATTTAGTTTTCTTCAATACATCTGGTCGTGGGATTTCTCATGTAGGCATTTACAAAGGAAATAATCAATTTATCCATGCATCATCCAGTAGAGGGGTAGTTGTTTCATCCCTCGATGAAAGATATTGGAAAACTCGCTATGTAGGAGCAAAGCGGGTAATAGATTTTACAAAGAAAAAGCAAGAAGTAAAACAAGCAGCTGTTGATTTTAACGTGTACGCTTCCCGTGGAGAAGTGGCTTTACGTTTAGCAGAAGGACTAGGACTCGATATGACTGATACAACCTCTCCTTTTGTTGACGTAAAATCGTCGGATAAAATTGCTGGTGCAGCTACGGCACTTGAGAAATTAGGAATATTTGAAGGGAATGAACAAGGGAAGTTTAACCCTAACTCTCCAATTACTCGAGCACAAATGGCAAAAGTATTAACTGTTGCTTTTAATTTAAAAGTAACAGAAAATCGTTCGTTACAATTCAAGGATGTTAGAAATAATCATTGGGCACATGATTACATTGCAAC
The DNA here is from genome assembly GCA_012735355.1 of Lysinibacillus sp. Taxonomy (GTDB): domain Bacteria; phylum Bacillota; class Bacilli; order Bacillales_A; family Planococcaceae; genus Ureibacillus. Next base: position 2,465 of record JAAYHP010000098.1, read on the forward strand.
AATAGCGGCTAAAGGGATCACTATAGGTAAAGGAAATGGACTATATGGGCCGAATGATTATGTAACATTAACTCAATTGCAAACTTTTATTAATCGATCGATTAATTCATAATCAAATAAAATTACGAAAAAATAACAAAAATCAACTTTTGTTCTATATTTTTTTAAAATAGCCTTTTAATTTTATCAAAAAAATGTTATGAATGATATTGTTAAATATACATTCGAACTATTGGAGGGAGGAATTGGACAAGTGTCTACAAAAAAATTCAATATACTGATTGCATTTTTCACCTTTGCACTATTCGTAGCAATGAGTCCAGTAGCAAATGCAAGCACTAAATTTGCCGATGTCCCTTCAAATCATGAAGCTTTTGATGAAATTAACTATTTACAAAGTTTAGGAATTATCCAAGGCTATTCGGAAAAGGGGCAACAAGTTTTTAAACTATATAATCATGTCACTCGTGGTCAAGC
>JAAYHP010000099.1 GCA_012735355.1 Lysinibacillus sp.
CTATAATACCGCATTTAAGTAAAATTAAAAACTTTGTCCTTCAATCGCAACTTCTTGCCTAATAATTTCAAACCTTCTACCGTTCCAACTTAATAAATTTTCAACAAAACCTAATCCATCGGCATGATATCTTCCTGAAATTCTTGCATAGGTTAGCAATGAATATTTGCCATCACCTGTTAAATTAATAGGGTAAATTCCGCTAATCGGATCTACCCATCCTTCAATCGGCTCTTTCAGCCTTCCATTTGAATCATAAATTTCATTTAAATATTCTTTTCCTTTATAACGAATATTTAAAACGTATCGAACATTCGGATCCCTACTCGTCACATTCACTTCATAATTATTCGCATACTTTACTTCATAATGGCGCTCTTCATTAAATTGCTCTGAATCAAAAATTTTCCCTAAACTTCCACTAATAAAAGAAAACACGTAAGCAAATACGATGGCTCCGCTTCCACCCGATTGAACGGTCACAACAATATCATTCACCCCGTCACCTGTTAAATCACCAGTCCACAGGCTCGGGTTATATCCTGCCACGTCTTGCAAACTATACATTGAAAGTTCCATAGTCCGACCATTTTGAACAACGAGAGTAATATTCGTATAATATGGGCTATCTCTCAACCTTGTAGCAATGAGATAAATTCCATCTGGAACATTATCTCCAGTAACGTCGCTAAATTGTTGTGCTACCACGAATGGACCATTTGGATGAACGTGTTCGGCTATTCGGTATTGCCTAAAGTCCCCCCACGGATGTGATTGCCAAAATGGATGCATGCCTTTTCCCACCTCGTTAAATGACATTACTCCATTTTTATGTCAATCTCCGTTGAATGGTTCTTCAATTAACAAAAGAATTTTCTCTCAAGCTACACCCGCTCTTCTTTTCAACCATGTCCATAAAATAATAGCAATGATGAAAAACCCTAAATAGCCCATAATTGCATACACCGTTCCTACAATTGTCGTAAAACCTATAAAACTTGCAAAAAACGCCACAAAGGCAGAGAAAATAACAAAGGGTTTGTACATTTTTGAACTCGGTGATGCAAAGCGAACAACAAAAGAATAAAGAACTCCAACAGCCGTACTATATATCATCAATATTAAAGTGATAGCCATTAACAATCCAATCACAGGATGAATATCCATCGCAAGCACTAAAGTTGGCATCGGTTTTCCTAAAATGACATTCATTTTTGCAAGTAACGCCATATAAACTAAAAGAATTAATCCACCTAACAACAACCCGCCAATGATGCCACCAAACCCTGCCTCTTTTTTACTTTTCACTGTACTTCCCATCACTGCCAACATCGGTAACCCCACTGCCATATTGTAAGAAACATAAAGGAGTGCAGCTAACATCCAATGGCGCTCTACCTCCAGTGTCCTTGCTATCTGTTCATGTTCTACGAAACTACCGTCCATTGTAAATATTGAAGCTATAACAATAATTAAAATAATCGCCATCAAATAAGGTATTGCTAAAGCTAACAAGTTTATAATTTTTTGCACATTTAACATAAGGGTGAAAATCGTTAGAATCATCATGAATAAACTACCAACAAATCCGTTCATTCCAAATAACACTTCAAAGGCACTTGCTGCGCCTGCAAACATCGCCACTGTAAAACAAAAAGCAAAAACGGTAATAAGGCAATCAATAACAGATCCTAACGTCGGACCTGCAATATAAAGCACTACATCTTTATGGGATGATGTTTTTAACTTATATCCTAATGTAGCTATATTCATCCCTAAAAAGGCAAAAATGAGACTTGCAAGTATTGCTCCAAAAATTCCGTACCAACCGTAAGCAATAAAATATTGCAATATCTCTTGTCCAGAAGCAAAGCCTCCACCAATAATTAAGCCGACAAAGGCGCCCCCGATTCGCAAACTATTTTTCACCATGTCCCCCATTTCTATAAGTTGAACATCTCGATATTAAAAATTGACGAGAAATTACTACTGGCGATAACTCTTCTCTGCAACAGTATATTTCTTAACTTTCTGCATATTTACTTCGTACCCAATTCCAACTTTCTGTGGAACGGTTATATATCCATTTTCGACAACTACTTCTGGTTGAATAATATCCTCTTCAAAATAGTGACTTGAACCAGCCGTATCTCCTGGCATAACAAAGTTGGAAAGGGTTGTTAATGCAATATTATGCGCCCTACCAACTCCAGCCTCCAACATGCCACCACACCAAACAGGAATCCCTTTTGATTCACAATAGTCTTGTATCCTTTTTGCTTCAGAAAGGCCCCCAACTCGTCCAATTTTAATGTTAATGACACCACAACTTCCTAATTCAATTGCTTTTTTTGCATCTTCTAAACTAACTATGCTTTCATCTAAACATATAGGCGTTTTCAATTCCTTTTGTAACTTTGCATGGTCTACTATATCGTCATATGCTAAAGGTTGTTCTATCATCATTAAATGATATTCATCTAACTGCTTAAGTAGTTCTATATCTTTTAACGTATAGGCTGAATTTGCATCCGCCATCATCGGAACATCAGGAAAGACATCGCGGAGTTTTTTAATCACTTCTACATCCCAACCTGGCTTAATTTTCACTTTAATCCTTTTGTAACCTTCATGAATATATTTTCTTACGATTTCAATTTGCTGTTCGATCGTCGGCTGAATCCCTAGACTAATTCCAACCTCTATTTTTTCTTTGTCCCCTCCAAGGGCTTTCGCTAAAGATTGATTCGACTGTTTTGCGAATATATCCCAAACTGCTCCTTCGATTGCTGCTTTCGCCATATTGTTTTTTCGTATACTAGAAAACAATTTGCTAATTTCATCTGGATGTTGTATTTCTTTATGTAAAACAATCGGAATTAAAAAATCTTCTAGCATATGCCAACAAGTTTTTACCGTTTCTTCTGTATACCAAGGTGTTTCAAATGCTACACACTCTCCAAAGCCTGTTAAACCTTCTTCAGTTTTTGCTTCTATTAATAGAAATGCTTTATCATTCAATGTACCGAAACTCGTTGTAAAAGGATTTTTCATAGGCATTTTTAAATGGCGTACTTTAATTTCTGTCACTTTCATAA
>JAAYHP010000100.1 GCA_012735355.1 Lysinibacillus sp.
ATCAATTTTCGTTGCATATCATTTTTTTACTATGCTTCTTCACTGATTCTTAATTAAATTAGCTATATGTCCCAACCTCTTTATTATGCATTATTATTGATGTTTCTTTTGGAAATTAATCATAAACTCTCTTAATGCTTGACATGCTTCCACTGGAACGGCATTGTAAGTAGACGCACGGCAACCACCAACAGAACGGTGACCATTCAGTCCAACAAATCCAGCTTCCTTCGCTTCAGCTAAAAATTGTTTTTCTAATTCTTCATCTGCTAAACGGAAAGTAATATTCATTAAAGAGCGGCTATTCGGTTCTGCATGTCCTTTATAAAAACCGTTACTTTCATCAATGACTTCATAAATTAATTTTGCCTTCTCTTCGTTGCGTTTTTCAATCGCTTCCAGTCCACCTTGATCCTCAACCCAACGTAACACTTCTCCAAGCATGTAAATACCGAATGTCGGAGGTGTATTATATAAAGAGTTCTTATCTGCATGAGTTTTATACTTTAACATTGTTGGAATTTCCGTATTTGCCTTTTCAATCAAATCTTTACGGATAATGACAACAGTTACGCCAGATGGTCCTAAGTTCTTTTGAGCTCCAGCGTAAATAATGCCAAATTGGCTAACATCAATTGGACGGCACATAATATCACTTGACATGTCAGCGACTAAAGGAACATCACCAGTATTAGGGAATTCCCTCCATTGAGTGCCATAAATCGTATTGTTTGAAGTTAAGTGTACATAAGCATCACTTGCATTGAATTGGATATCTTCAATGTTAGGGATATTACGATATTCATTATCTTTCGTACTAGCTGCTTCTACTACATTACCGAAAAGTTTTGCTTCTTTAAAGGCTTTTTCAGACCAAGAACCAGTTAAAATGTAACTAGCAGTCTGATTTTCTTTTAAAAAGTTCATAGGTACCATTGTAAATTGTAGGCTTGCTCCACCTTGTAAGAAAAGAACTTCATAATTTTCTGGGATGGAAAATATTTTCTTTAAACGACGAATCGCTTCGTTATGAACTTCATCATAATCTTTGCTACGATGGCTCATTTCCATAATTGACATACCAGTATGATTGTAATTAATAAGTTCTTTTTGTGCTTTTTCTAATACTTCTAAAGGTAGTGCAGATGGTCCTGCATTAAAGTTGTAGGCACGTTTAGTTGTACTCACTTTAAACACTCCTTGATATTTCAATATATTTTGATTATATACTCTTTTCTAGAAAATCGAACTATTTTTTTATAATAATTAGTGAATTTTTCAGAATTACACAAAATTAGTGTCAATATAAGGAATTATAGAGAATATATATTTTTATATGAAAGTTTCTACTTTATATAGTTACAATAAGTAGTAAGTAAGTTTTGTGGATATAAAAGGAGGAGCATCCATGACATATTATAAAAAAAATAATAGACTGCTAATGAAGAATTTAAGAGAGCTTGCACCTGAACTATTTAAATCTTTTTCCCAGTTTCATGGACAAGTTTTTCGACAAGGCGCATTATCGAAGAAAGAAAAAGAGATTATCGCAGTTGCGATTGCTCATGTAACGGAATGTCCTTATTGTATTGATGTTCATACAAAAAAAGCAAAACTTCTAGGTGCAACCATTACGGAGCTCATTGAAGCAGTTTTTGTTGTTTCTACAATACAAGCAAGTGGAGTTTTACAACGCATGAATGATGAAAAGGGGAAGGATATTTCTAAATTCCATGAAGATACGATGAAAGATGGGGTTTTAAGCCAATATTTGAAAGAACTTATTGCAGTAGCTGTTTCCCATGCAATTCAATGCAAAGAAAATATTGAAATTCACACAAAAAAAGCACTAGAATTAGGTATATCATCAGAGCAAATTGACGAAGCAATTTTGGTGACAGCAGCTTTAAAAGCCGGAAGTTCTTATGCCCATATGATTAACTTAATTGAAAGCTATAATGAGTAGATGAATGTATTAGTTACAATTATTGTAATAATATAAAATAATAGGAAATCATTTGGGAGGGAGATATATGACATGTCAATTATTGCAGCGATTTTGTTTTATTTAGTTCCTGCATCAATCATCATCTGGTTTATGGTAAGTATCGTTTCTGCACAAAGGAGAAGAAATCGAATTTTAGAACAGATTTTAGAGGAATTGAAAAAAGACAAGCATCAAGAATCATGATAAACGATTGAAGAACAAGAATATTAATAAAGGGATGGGAATATGTGTTTAATTCATTTTCATTATAAGGAACATCCAATATATCAACTAATAATTGTTGCAAATCGGGACGAGTTTAATAGTAGACCAACGAAACAAGCTCATTTTTGGGAAGATGAACCGGAAATTTTAGCAGGACGAGATCTCTTGCAAAAGGGAACATGGTTAGGGATTTCAAAAAGTGGTAAATTTGCCGCCATTACGAATTTTCGCGATCCTCGATTACCCAAAAGACAGTATTCACGGGGGAATATTGTACGAAACTTTTTAACAGCATCTACTACTCCAAAAGATTTTGTTGATCAGCTTGAAAGGGAGAGGGATTCCTACGGAGGATATAATGTAATCATAAGCGACGGAAAGGAATTTTATCATTATAATAATATATTAAATGAAAAGAATGAAATTCCTCCAGGTACACATAGCATTAGTAATCATTCATTAAATACTCCTTGGCCAAAAGTGGTAAAGGGAAAATCCTTACTTTCAAATTATTTGAAGAATCACCCTGAAAGAATTCAAATTAGTGATTTATGTGATATCTTGATGGATCGGGAAATCGCACCAGATGATCAACTACCAGATACAGGTGTAGGATTGGAAATGGAAAGGTATTTATCATCTTCATTTATTTGTTTACCCCATTACGGTACCCGTTGTTCTACTATTTTGCTTGTAGATTATGAGAAAAATGTGACATTCGTTGAACGGACTTACGAGAAGGGTGAATTCCAATTTGAAAATCGTTTTGAGTTTAAAATAAAATAAAATAATCCTTTCATTGTTTCATATTTATGCTATTGTCCTAACCTCCTAATAAAAACAAACATAAGCTAGTATATCTTCTTATGAG
>JAAYHP010000101.1 GCA_012735355.1 Lysinibacillus sp.
CGAAAATTGATTGGAGTGACGGGGCGACTCCAACGGGAACAGCCCGAAACTCGAGACCCCGCAGGAGCGAGGAACGAGCTCCGAGGAGGCTCGAGTCGGGCCCGTGGAAAGCGTCCCCGGAACGGAGATCAATTTTCAGTTTAATATCAAAAACTCATCATTTTCTTTTAAGAGAAAATGATGAGTTTTTACTTTTGTCCCAACCTCTTAATGTACGCTGTTAGTGCTAAGGGGGGGGATTGTGTATGTTGCCTTTATTATTCGTCCTTTGTATCTTTGTCTCGTATATCTTTACCATCTTCAATGATGTCTTCCCGGTTTCCCTGGACATTATCTCCATCTGGGATGACACCATTGTTATCCATTTGACCGGCACCGTTACCATTTTGGAAACCGTCGTTCGCGCCTTCATTGTTTAAGTTAAATTCATCATCTCCGTCATTAAGTGCGCCTGTACCGTTGTTGTTATTATCAAGAGTGTCGTCAACACCTTCTTGAATATCGTTGACACCTTCATCGATACCTTCGCCGACATCATTGACACCTTCTTCAATATCCTCTCCTATGGTGTCATTATCATCTGCAGCATTATCATTACAGCCCACCAACAAAGCAGACCCTAACAATAGTGCATAGACGGATTTTTTCCACATAAAAAATTCCCTCCTTTCTTCGCTAATCGTCACTTTTGTTGTGACTGATTATAGATTGTGCGAATTCAGAGGGAACTATCCGTTATCTATTTTAGAACTTTTGTCATTAATTAGATAAAAGTACTAGGGCGCGATTATTTCTTTTTCAATTGTTCTTTGAGCAACTGTTCTACATAATTTGCTTCTGCTTTACAGCCGAATGTGTAATTCGTACCAAGTTGCTTTTGCATTTTTTCAATTGATTCGATTTGTTTTTTCGTTGGCTCTTCATTTAAGATTTTGGCAATAACATCATCAATCTTTTGAGCAATTTCTTCATGGAACTCAGGATTTAATAAAACTTCCTGAGGTACTTTTTCAAACCATGCAGCGTTTTCCATGAAATACTTTTGCCAGTTAGCAACAAAATCTTCCATGGAGAATTTATCTTCATTCCAACCGATACTTGCTAAATATTGTTCAAATGCCGTTGATATCGATCGAGAAATACTAATTTTTACGCCCGAAGATAGCTGTTTATACATTATGCAATAAAACCTCCTACGTTTAAAAAAGACAAAGGTGCATATACTCCTAAACGATGAATCAAAATTCAACCTTTATATTCTATCGCTTTTACTATATTTTTGCAAATTAGGGGTATCTTCAACATTTTTTTCTTGTATAAAGGGTGACTCAATTCTAGTAATTCTATTCATTCGTTTAAGCCATTGTTGAAAAGTTAGGCACTTATACTAAGGTGAGTTTTTCCAAAAATTTATTTTACTTCAGGTCCGATGGCAAATAAAATATCCGCTTCCGCAACGAGTTCACCATCTACCGTTGCAACACCATGGCCTTTACCCATTACACCGCGCAATTTAACAAATTCTACTTCTAGCTTTAACTGGTCCCCAGGTACGACTTGTCGCTTGAAACGTGCGTTGTCGATTCCAGTTAAAAATGCTAATCTTCCTTTAAATTGCTCGGAATTTAATAATGCTACGCCACCTACTTGTGCCATTGCTTCAACAATTAAAACACCTGGCATTACTGGATATCCAGGGAAATGTCCATTGAAGAATGGTTCATTGATGGAAACATTTTTGATTCCAACAGCTCGCTTTCCTTCTTCCAGTTCGAGGATACGATCAACTAATAAAAACGGATATCTATGAGGTAAAATTGCTTGAATTTGTTCTGCGTTTAACATAATTTATCCCCCTATTTTCAAAAATAAAACAAACGAAAAGTGTAGTTGCTTTATTCTTTTCCACTTATGATGTCGAGTATGTGTTGGTATGTTCCCCATTTTAACGCATCAAGTGGTTCGCCGTCACCAATGACACCGTACCCAATCATCAGTCCGAACATGCTTGCAATCAAAAGAAGGAATAGCACGATGACAAGTCGTAACCAAATTGGAATCAATCGAGTACGATACATTTTGAACTTTTTATCGCGTCTATTATTCTTTTCTTCGTTATATGATCGTCTTGTTCTTCTTTGTGGAACATCTTTCGACAAAGTGGATCCACCTTTAATTTCGTTTGTCATTAGCCGTTCTCCCTATAAAGAAAAGTTTTCATTAACGAATGCCATTAATTAGTCCTAACATTTGATCTGCAATAGTGATTGCCCGGGCATTGAATTGATAAGAGCGTTGAGCTTGCAATAAATTTGCCATTTCCTTTGTCAGTTCAACGTTCGACATTTCTAATTTTTGATTTTCAAGACCAATATTTTCCCGACCGAATCCAACTAGGTTCGTTAATATATCATTTTCTTCAAAACCTAATTCATCGAAATTTGCTGGTACATCTATGTATGGTCCAGAAAGTTGCTCCATGATTTGTGGTAAATGAATTTCCGTCACACCAAGTAAAAAGTTTTCTTCTGTGCCGTCAATAAAGTTGACGTTTAGTGTGCCACCTGGCATTAATGTGAAACTTTCGACTTGATCGTTAAAAATAATTGGGTTGCCATCGCTGTCCGCTACAGCATAGCCGTCCCCATTCACAAGCATAACTTGTCCATCCGCTACTGGTGTTACGTAAAAGTCACCTTGGCGGGAATAAACCATATTGATTTCGTTGTTTTCATTTGGCATTAAAATATTGAAATATTGGCGTTCTTGTGTGAATGCGAAATCTAAATCCCGACCAGTATTTTGTAGAGAACCTTGTTTATTGTTTGTTTGGATTTGAGAAATGCGGGCACCAACACCGTAACGAATGCCTTCTGGAGTAAGTCTCTCTGCCTCGTCCAGACGAGTGTTGCGGTACTCTTGGTAAAGCATTTCAGAAAATCGAGCTTCTTTTGATTTATATCCAGCAGTGCCTACGTTCGCAATATTGTTACTAATTGTGTCTATTTGCTGTTGTACTTGGTTTAATGAATTCGTTGCCGTTAACATTGTACGAAGCATCGTTTAGCCCCCTTTCTTACACTTTCCCGATTTCATTTACTGCTTTGTCCATTGTTCTGTCATACGCTTGAAGCACTTTTTGGTTTGCTTCGAAGGCACGGTAAGCAGTTAATAGTTCCGTCATCGCCTGCGCTGGATCGACGTTAGAGCCTTCTAGGAAGTTTTGTTTAAGAGCAAAGGTTACACCAGCTTGTGCATAAGCAGATGGTAATGCTCCTCCATCTTGTGTACGGAACAAGCCATTATCTTGTTTCACTAGTTCATTTGGATTTTGTGCAAAAGCTACTCCTAGTGTCGCAACTTGTTGATTGTTTACGTAAATGTTTCCATTTTCAGCAACTTGGAATTCTTCATTCGGAAGCAGAATTCGGTCACCTGTTTCAGATAAAACATAGTAACCATCAGCTGTAACTAAATAGCCTTGTCCATCTAAAGTGAAATTCCCGTTTCTAGTATAAGCTTCTCCACCATCAGGATGGGCTAATCGGAAAAAGATTGTGCTTGTTGTGTCTCCATCTGTTGGCATATTTCCATTAATTAAAGCGATGTCTGTATTAAAGTTTGTTTCATAAACGTTGCCTTGCGTAAAGTCTGGCATCGTTTCTTGTAAATAAATCCCTGTAGATAAAGTACCTATTGGTTGATATTGATTAAAGTTTAATCCTTTCTGCGTCGGTACGTTTGTATCGTCTATAGCAGATAACAGCATTTCTGGAAAAGAACGAATGGACGTTTGTTCACCTTTGTAACCAGGTGTGTTTACATTGGCCATATTGTTCGTTAATATTTCCGTTTTTCTTTGTTGAGCAAGCATTCCTGATGTTGCTGTATATAAACCTTTAAACATGTCATTCACCTCTCCTATTTTGGTGTGATGGGATTGTGTAGGAGTATTATTTTAAATAATCTCTATTTATTTTTATCGACCAAATGAGTAGGAATTATTAGTGTTTTAATATTTGTTTAAAATTTAGAGCCTGGTGAACGATCAATGTTGTCTAACATAATCCCTGTTCCAATCGCAACGCAGTCCATTGGATTTTCTGCGACAAATACGGGCACTTTCAATTCTTCAATAAGCAATTGGTCAATGCCGTGAAGCAGTGCGCCACCGCCCGTTAAAATGACGCCTCGGTCAATAATGTCTGCAGATAGTTCAGGTGGTGTTTTTTCTAATACGTTTTTCGCTGCTTGAACGATTAAAGAAACGGATTCATGTAATGCTTTTTCGATTTCAGATGAATGAATGGTGATTGTGCGCGGTAAACCTGTAACCATATCGCGGCCACGAATATCCATCGATTCATCACGGTTGCCAGGAAATACAGTACCAATCGTCATTTTAATTGCTTCAGCTGTACGTTCACCGATTAGTAGTTTGTATTCTTTCTTTATGTATTGAAGTATATCGTTATCGAACGTATCTCCAGCTACTTTAATCGATTCACTTGTCACAATGTCCCCCATAGAGAGTACTGCAACATCTGTAGTACCTCCACCGATATCTACTACCATGTTTCCGCTTGGTTGGAAAATGTCCATGCCTGCACCGATTGCTGCAATTTTCGGTTCTTCTTCTAAATATACTTTTTTTCCACCAGATTTTTCAGCTGCTTCGCGAATCGCTTTTTGTTCCACACTTGTGATGTTTGTCGGGCAGCAGATTAAAATGCGTGGTTTTGATAGGAAGCCTTTGACGTCTAGTTTATTGATGAAGTGTCTTAACATTGCTTCTGTAATGTCAAAATCCGCGATAACACCATCTCTTAACGGACGAATAGCGACAATATTTCCAGGGGTACGACCTACCATTCGTCTTGCTTCTTCACCTACAGCAAGAACTCTGTTCGAATTTTTGTCGATAGCAACAACAGAAGGTTCGTTTAATACGATTCCTTTTCCTTTCACGTAGATGAGCACATTGGCCGTCCCTAAGTCAATCCCTATATCTTTAGAAAACATGTTAATTCAATTTCTCCTTCCAAATTTTTGCGACTCTATTATTTACGTTCAATTTTTACATGCTTTATCTAGAATATTTTATCATATCAAAGGGGGTTTTACATCTTAATTTCAGATTTTGATAGTTTTTTATAGGATAAAAGTGGCATAGGGTATAGATTTGAGGGAGTGATTCGTGGGAACTAGGAAATTGGCATGTTTTGCGATGAGTTTGTGGGTGTTTTTTGGCGATGTCGTTGGGCATTTTGAATATCGATGGCTTTTTTGCGATATCGATGGATAGTCATAATTTCGACACAGCTATGATGAAAAGCGAAAAAGCATTCAGCCTGACTTTGTGCAAAGCCAAACTAAATGCTTTTTCACTGTTTTTTTTGGGACTGCCACTTTCTACGTGTCGCCTCGCCCCCTCGCAAATGACGAACGGATTTGTGATACGCCAATATTTCTCTTACTTCTTTTGCCAATTCTTCATTTACTAATTGTAACCGCTCTGTTAAGTCTTTATGAACCGTACTTTTGGAATACCCTGTCATTTTAGCAAGGACTCGAACCGTCTCACCCGTCTCAATTAGCAGCTCTCCCAGTCGAACACAGCGGTGCCGAATATGCTCGTGCACGTTCTCTTCCTTTCTATCGGATATAAGAAAGTGCAGTTTTGCTTACGCTAAACGATCTTTTTCGACGTTTTTCTGATACGAGTGTTTTGTTGATGTTTGCAATTAGCGATTTAACGTTTATTCACAATATGTAATTAAAAACCTATTCAGAACTTATTTTCCTAGGAAAGTGAAAAAGCGCAAGTCCACTTAGCGAGAATATGTTCTCGTGGAATGCGCTTTTTCCTTTAGAAAGATAAGTAATTTCTTGGATTTACATGTTCTCCATCTTCCAATACTTCAAAGTGAAGATGGATTCCGGCAGTAGGATTCCAATCGTTTTCAATTGTTGTTGCAATTGGTTGGCCTTGTGCAACTAGATCGCCTTCTTTTACAAGAATGTCAGAAACTGAACTATAATGTGTTTCCATTCCGTTTGGATGGGCAATGATAATTTTGTTGCCTGTGAAAGCGTCTAGTTTTACTTCTTTCACTTCACCGCTCATTGCAGCTAGTACTTCAAATGGTTCATTGTTAATCGACAAGGACACTCCTGAAGATGTGGAGAATGTTTGATCGAATACAAGTAGTGCATTTTCACGAGTTTCTACATCTGCAGTAATGTCATAAAAGTCTTGCAATACTCTTACGTTTTCTAGCTGATTTTCATCAAAAGGATATTTGAGTGTTTCAGTTTGTGCATTTGTTTCGATGATTGGTGATTCATCTTGCACTGTTGGATCATTTACGATTTCAGTATCATCTTCACGAGTTAATGCTGAATAAATGAAAATTAATCCAATAAGTACTACTGCAATGCCACCATATATCGTCGGCCAAAACCATGGTTTTTTCTGCCAGTTTGCAATTCGAGAAGTCTTTTGTTGTTTTTTATTATCTTCTCTCATGTTCATCACCTCAATATGAAGTGTGAACAAGTTTTGGAATTTCTAAACAATAATTTTGGAAAATTTCACTATTTTTTGCATAATAATTTTTCAATCGTAATATTTGTGTAATAGTGATTCAAAATTTCATGAGCCGTTCTTCCCTGTTTGGCCATTGCATCAGCACCATATTGACTCATACCAACTCCATGCCCGTATCCTTCTGTCGTTATTTGAATTTCGTTGCCCGCTACTTTTATCGTAAAGTCTGTTGAACGTAAATCTAATAAGTCTCGAATTTCGCGCCCAGTCCATTCTTTACTATTAGCAATGACTTTTTCTACCCTCCCAGTATCGTTTTTAGTTGTTCGTATATTTTTGATTTCATCTAAAGTCATATTCACGTTGAGCAATCGGTTCCATTCATCGAGTGACATTGTTTTTGTCATTACATAGTTTTCGGCATGAAAATCAGAGCTGACAACGGATTTCAGGTAAGGCAAGTTTTGTCCGCTGTAATTTTCAGCACTTTCCGTACGTCCGTTGCTCATCGAATGAAACATGGCGGTGATGAGTTCACCGTTGTATTTTAAAACTTCTCCTTTCGTACTTTCAACAGCTTGTCTTATTTTCAGTTCGTTTTGTTCGAAAGTCGTTTGCCAGTTTTCTTTTCTTGTATTTTCATCGTAAAATACTTGCCTTAAGACGGTTGGTTCGATTTCTGTTTGACCTAAATTCGTCGATTTCAGCACGTACGTTC
>JAAYHP010000102.1 GCA_012735355.1 Lysinibacillus sp.
AACAAATGTGTTGAATTCCTTCTCCACGTTTTTGTATATGGTTATAAATCGCCCCTTCTTCACTTAAGGGTTGTAATAATTCAATATGTACATTCCCAGCATCGATAAATGCTACTCGTACATTTTGAGTTGGAACATCTTCTATTCTTAGCAATTTCAAACCTAATGTTTCAGTATAATATTTAACTGATTCATCTAGGTTTTTGACAGCTATTCCAATATGATCTACTCTATCCATCATAACACCCCTTCTGTTATAGTACATTTACTATTTTATCGAATTTACAAAAATTACGCTACGTGCTTGAGAAATTTTTCAAATTTGATAAACTAAACATATGAAAAAAGGAGAGAACGAGAAAATGAGCAATAAAAAAATTCAAAAAGTGATCGTGTATACTATGGTAGCTATTATGCTACTCTCAGCATTAGCTTTCGGGTTATCACCATTCTTTTAATTTATGCGAGCGGTTACATTTAGTAATCGCTTATTTTTTTCCTCATTTTTTATTTAAAAAGCCTGTACCACAACAGGGTTATTAATTTGTTACATCTCAATAAAGATATTTTTTTGCGTTTTATTATTCAAAAACTTGTAAAAGGTCATTATTTTATTAATGTTTTATTATTTCTGAAAATAGTAAAGATAACTATACTAATAGAATAAATGTCAATAGAATCCGCGTTACATTTTTCCTATACCATTGGAAGACAATACATAACGCGGATTCTTATTATGCAAAAAATAAAAAATTATACTTCTTCACAATACTCTTCGAAATTTGCTTGTAAATTAGTGATGACTGTCATCGGGTCATGACCTTCAATTTCATGACGGCCGATTTCCGCAACAACTTTGCCATCTTTTAATAATACAAAAGATGGTGATGAAGGAAGATGATCCTCACCAAACCATGCACGAGCTGCAGCAGTTGCTTCCTTATCTTGACCAGCAAAAACAGTTACTAAATAATCTGGACGTTTATCGTAATGTATCGCGTGGATTGCTGCTGGACGTGCAATGCCACCAGCACAACCGCAAACAGAATTAATCATCACTAGAGTCGTCCCTGGACGGGAAAAGGCTTTTTCTACTTCTTCTGGAGTTCTAAGTTGTTCGAAACCTGCATTTTCCATTTCTGAACGGGCAGTCGTAATAATTTCTTGCATAAATAAATCGTAATCCATGTTCATGTCAATCGCTCCTTTCAAGTATTCATTTTACCATAGCAAAGGGAAAAGTAACGTATAAAATACTTCAAAAGGAACTGTATGACAGAAATGGAAATGTAAGTTTCTTAGTAATTATTCGTTAAATAATTTTGAAAGTCCTTGAGTAACCGTCAGCTTTCCTTGCAAAATTTCGTTTTCGAGCATTTTGACTTTATCTTTATTTTCTTGATTTCCGAAAAATGAATCGATTAAATGATCTGTAATCATTGAGTAAAACCAATCACTAGTTTGTTCATGGCGTCTCGTATCCCAATAGCCAGAAGCTTTCATTTGTTTTTCAAAGCGCACAATCATTTCCCACACTTCTTTTAAGCCGGTTTGATCCACCGATGAAGCAGCAAGTGATTGAGATTCCCAACCTGGTGTAGATGGCTGTAAAAAATGAAGAATTTGCTTATATTCTCGAACCGTTTTCTTCGCTTTTTCTATATTGTCCCCGTCCGCTTTATGAACAACAATCCCATCAGCAAGTTCCATAATTCCTTTTTTCAATCCTTGTAACTCATCTCCAGCACCTGTTAATACAAGGAGAAGGAAAAAATCTACCATTCCACGCACATAAGTTTCACTTTGTCCGACACCGACCGTCTCAATTAATATGATTTCATAACCTGCTGCTTCACAAAGAAGCATCGTTTCCCTTGTCTTTTTATGAACACCACCAAGGGTTCCTGCACTAGGAGAAGGCCTGACGAAAGCGTTTTTGTGGCGGCTTAAATTCTCCATGCGGGTTTTATCCCCTAATACGCTTCCACCGGACAAGGAAGAGCTCGGGTCAATGGCTAGAACAGCCACCTTTTTTCCCAAATTACATAACATTGTACCAAAGGCTTCAATAAACGTACTTTTCCCAGCTCCTGGAATACCAGTAATGCCGACGCGAATACTATTCCCAGTATTCGGTAACAATTCTTGAAGCAACTTTTGTGCTAATTCTTTATGTTTTGAATTGGAACTTTCAATTAAAGTAATAGCTTTTGAAAGTGAAGTGCGATTGCCTTCACGCACTTCACTCGCTAACTCCTTTAAATCGATGGGCTCTTCTCTTTTTTTACGAAACTTTTTTGGCGCTACATAGCTCATTCCATCATGTTGACTTTCAATGCCTTTCATCACATGCAAGGCAGTTTCTTCAGCGTTTTTCCCTTCCATTATTCTGCCACTTCCTCATAGCCTAAGCGATGATAAATTTCATCGATGATTTTAATAGCAGCAACTGGGATGACTGTCCCTGGGCCAAATATAGCAGCAGCACCTTTGTCATACAAGAATTGATAGTCTTGTGCAGGTATAACCCCACCTACTACAACGACAATATCTTCTCTACCTAATTTTTTCAATTCCTCGATTAATTCAGGGACTAACGTTTTATGTCCCGCTGCAAGAGAAGATACTCCTATACAATGAACGTCGTTTTCAACCGCCATTTGGGCAGTTTCTTCAGGCGTCATAAAGAGCGGAGAAATATCTACGTCAAATCCTAAGTCCGCATAACCTGTTGCTACTACTTTCGCACCTCGGTCATGGCCATCTTGTCCCATTTTAGCGACTAAAATACGTGGGCGACGACCTTCATTTTCAAGGAATTCATCCGTCATTTGTTTTACTTCTTCAATTAATTCATTATCTGAGAAGTTGGAAGAATAAATACCTGAAATCGAGCGAATAACCGCTTTATGACGACCGCATACTTTTTCAATCGCATCGGAAATCTCACCGAGACTTGCGCGTGCTCTCGCAGCATCAACAGCCACCGCAAGCATATTTTCTTCTCCTGTTTCTGCTGCTTTCGTTAAGCGATTTAAATGTTTTTGCACTTCTTCTTCATTTCTTTCTGCTTTAATCTTTTCTAATCGTTCAATTTGTTTTTGACGCACAATGGTATTATCGATATCTAAAATATCGATTGGCTCTTCCACATCCAATTGATATTTATTTACCCCGACAATTGTTTCTACTTTCGAGTCGATTTTCGCTTGGCGTCTTGCGGCGGATTCTTCCACTTTCATTTTAGGTAGACCTGTTTCAATCGCTTTTGCCATACCACCAAGTTCTTCAATTTCTTGAATTAACGCCCAAGCTTTTTCTGTCAGCTCTTCTGTTAATTTTTCCACATAATATGAACCGCCCCATGGATCAATCACTTTTGTCATAAGCGTTTCTTCTTGTAAGAACAGTTGGGTATTGCGAGCGATACGAGCAGAGAAGTCTGTCGGTAATGCAATGGCTTCATCAAGGGCATTCGTGTGTAAACTTTGAGTATGTCCCATTGCTGCTGCATTCGCTTCAATTAACGTACGAGTAACGTTATTGAATGGATCTTGCTCCGTTAAAGACCATCCGGACGTTTGAGAGTGAGTACGTAACGCGAGACTCTTCGGATTTTTCGGATTGAACGTGCTCATCATTTGAGCCCAAATACGACGTGCCGCTCGCATTTTCGCTACTTCCATAAAGTAGTTCATACCGATTCCCCAGAAGAAGGAAAGTCTCGGAGCGAAAGAATCGATATCAATTCCAGCAGCAAGGCCTGTCCGAACATATTCTAGTCCGTCTGCTAACGTGTACGCTAATTCAATATCTGCCGTTGCTCCCGCTTCTTGGATATGATATCCAGAAATGGATATGGAGTTAAATTTCGGCATATTTTTACTCGTATATTCGAAAATATCTGCGATAATTTTCATCGACATTTCTGGAGGATATATGTACGTAATGCGCACCATATATTCTTTTAAAATGTCATTTAGAATCGTACCGGAAAGTTTTTCTGGCGTTACCCCTTGTTCTTCCGCTGCAACGATGTAGAATGCCATAATCGGTATAACGG
>JAAYHP010000103.1 GCA_012735355.1 Lysinibacillus sp.
ATGTTACTTTTAGCTTTAACCTCACTTATTTTAGCAGCATGTGGAACTGGAGGCAGTGACACAAGCTCTTCAGAAGGTACAAACGAAAAAGAAAGCAATGAGACTGGTGGAGAAAAAAGAAAATTGCTTGTAGGAACGGAAGCGACATTCGCACCATTCGAATATATGGATGATAGCGGAAATATTGTTGGTATTGATGTAGATATTTTAGATGCAATTGCGGAAGAGTTAGGTATTGAATATGAAATTCGTCATGTAGGTTGGGACCCTGTATTCCAAATGGTACAAAGTGGTGAACTAGATCTTGGTGCTTCTGGTATAACAATTACGGAACAACGTAAGGAATCCTTTGACTTTACAGAACCATATTTTGAAGCTACACAAGTGATCGTTGTAAATGAAGATTCAGAAATTGCATCAGCTCAAGATTTAGAAGGTAAAAAAGTTTCCGTTCAAATTAACTCTACTGGTCACCAAGCTGCCAAAAAACTTTTAGGTGAAACAAACCCAGATATTTTAGCGTATGAAAACCTTCCGTTAGCAATTCAAGAAGTAATTAATGGTGCAACTGCAGCGGCAATTGGTGATAACGCGGTAGTTTATGAGTACTTAAAAAATAATCCGAACGCAAAATTAAAAGTGATTGAAGATGATGCATTTGAAAAAGAGTACTATGCTTTAATGGTTAAAAAAGGAAACGCTGAAGTGTTGAATCTATTAAATGAAGGGTTACAAAAAATTAAAGAAAATGGAAAGTTAGCAGAAATAACTGGCCAAGAAATTGAATAATAGATTAAGGGGGTGTTTCAGATGAATCTCTTCGATATGCGCTGGGATGTAATCTGGAACTACCGTGATTATTTCATACAAGGTATTTGGGTAACGTTAATTTTAACAATATGTGGGTTTCTTGGCGGATTCATTTTAGGTGTATTAGTCGGCCTTGGGAAAAATTCAAAAAGAAAACTTTAATATTGGCCGTGTAAATTGTATATTGACCTCATTCGAGGTACACCATTACTTGTGCAAATTTTCATCATTCATTTTGCCTTTATTCCAACAATCTTTGGGCAATCTTACGGATTTATGGTTTCCGGAATCACCGCTCTCGTTATTAATTGTTCTGCATATACAGCGGAAATTATTCGAGCAGGAATTCAGTCCATAGATAAAGGGCAGATGGAAGCAGCGAGATCCCTTGGATTAAATCACATTCAAGCGATGCGAAAAATTATTTTACCACAGGCATTCCGCAGAATGGTTCCACCGCTTGGAAATGAATTTATTACTTTATTAAAGGACTCATCCCTTGTAATGGTTATTGCTGCGAACGATATTTTATATGCGGCAAAAGTGATTTCTGGCGCCTATTACATCGTTTGGGAGCCTTATCTCACTGCAGCAGTTCTTTATTTAATTTTAACGTTCATCGTTTCGAAAGTCGTATCGTTTATCGAGAAACGATTCAGTATTGAATACAATCCGCGCAAAGGAAAAAGAGAAGGGCGGGTTGCAGCATGATTAGAATAGAAAATCTTCATAAAAGTTATGGTGATTTAGAAGTTTTAAAAGGGATCGACTATGAAATACACGAAAAAGAAGTTGTTTGTGTAATTGGCCCTTCTGGTTCGGGAAAAAGTACATTTTTACGATGCATCAATTTGCTTGAAGAGATTACAGATGGAGCAATCTATATTGAAGGTACAAAAATCAATGATCCAAAGACGAATATTAATGAAATTCGTACGGAAGTGGGAATGGTGTTTCAACAATTTAATTTATTCCCCCATATGAATGTATTAGATAATATAACGATGGCTCCAATAATGATTCGAAAAATGCAAAAACAAGAAGCAGAACAATTGGCTTTTAGTTTATTGGATAAAGTCGGTCTTCGTGATAAAGCCTACAATTACCCACAACAATTATCAGGAGGTCAACAACAACGGGTAGCTATCGCTCGTGCTTTAGCGATGAAGCCAAAAGTGATGTTGTTTGACGAACCGACATCTGCTCTTGACCCTGAAATGGTCAATGAAGTGCTAGATGTAATGAAACAACTGGCCCATGAAGGAATGACGATGGTTGTCGTTACTCATGAAATGGGATTTGCTCGGGAAGTAGCAGATCGGGTGATTTTCATGGATGGTGGCTATATCATCGAAGAAGGAACGCCAGAAGAAGTTTTTGGTAATCCACAAAACGAGCGAACAAAAGAATTTTTAAGAAAAGTGTTATAAAGTATGAAGGGACATCTCCAACTTCGGAGATGTCCTTATTATTTTAAAAGGAGAGATTTTAGTTCGGCATGGCTTTTGCTTTTTCTGCTTGACCGTACATATTTAACATTGTTTGCATATCGGAAGGAGCTAGTTGAGGAACTTGGTAATATCCTTTTTTGTTTTGGTAAAGGGAAAGTTCATATGCCATTTCAATACAGTTCGGAATGGAGTCCTGTAATACGCGGCGAACAACTGGGTTTGTTGATTCTAGTGCAGCTAATGTTTTTCCAGATGCAGCCATTTTATGTTGACTTAATAAGAAACCGGAAATAATGCCATCGTCAATTTCGTTAGCAGACGTCATTGGCTTTTTCGGTTGTGTTGGTGTTAAGCCGTATTTCGTGTCATTGCCCATTTGCTTTTTGTAAGAACGAGTAGGGTGGCTCGGATCTTGTCCCGTTTTAAAACATTCGGCAGTAATGTTGTATTCATCAAGCATGAAGGCATATTGTCTATCTAAAATATTTAGCAATTCAGGATCTTGTACATGAGGACGTAGTAAAATAAACATATTGAGTGCACCAATAGCAGCGCTTAGCACCTCATGAACATCCATTACCTCGTGGGCACCGTGGTTCATTGACAATGGCATATTTCCTGAAGTCTGTTGTTGATTCATAAATTGATTTTCCATTGAAATAAAAATTCCTCCTTAAATAATTTTGTACAGTAGTACATTACTATTTTGGCTTAATATATAATTGATTATTCAATAAGATTTGAACGTAAACGAAAGCATAAAGAAAAGAGGGAATAAATGTGAAAGTGAATTTTTTTACTAGACCAAATTGTCCGTTATGTGTAGATGGATTAAACATGTTAAAACTTGTACAAGAAGATGTTCCGTTTGAAATTAACATAATAAATATAGAAGAGGACGATTATATTCATGAAAAATATATGCTGATGATCCCTGTCGTTGAGAAGGATGGGGAAATTATCCAGTATGGACAGTTAGACTATGTGACTTTATATGAAAGATTAAATGATAATTAATTGCTATAATGAATTAAGAGTTTTATTATAATGCCGTATAAAAATCATAAAATTATCACAATTAATAAAATTTTAAAAAAATTGATTATTCTATGGAATACTTATAAAATTATAATTAGGTTGAAAAGACTGAAAAGAGTAAACATTGTTTAATGGAGGTAACAGTATATGGCATTGAAATTAGCAATTAATGGATTTGGACGAATTGGTCGTTTAGTTTTTCGTGAGGCAATGAAGTCAGATCAATTTGAAGTTGTAGCAGTAAACGATTTAACAGATGCAAAACAATTAGCACACCTTTTAAAATACGATTCAGTACACGGTATATACGATGCGGATGTACAACATGACGAAGATGCATTTATCGTGAATGATAAAAGGGTACAAGTCTTTTCAGAAAAAGATCCTGAAAACTTACCTTGGAAAGATTTAAACGTTGATGTTGTTCTTGAATGTACAGGCATTTTCCGTTCAACAGAAGAAGTGTCTAAACATATACAAGCAGGAGCTAAAAAAGTAATTTTATCCGCTCCTGGAAAAGGTGATATGCCAACATTTGTTATGGGAGTTAATCATACAGAGTATGACCCGAAAACACATCACGTTATTTCAAATGCATCTTGTACAACAAATTGTTTAGCTCCCGTTGCATAAATATTAGATGAAAAATTCGGCATTAAACGTGGTCTTATGACGACGATTCATTCTTATACAAACGATCAAAGGGTGCTTGATTTGCCTCATAAAGACGCAAGACGTTCTCGAGCAGCAAGTCTTTCGATGATTCCAACGACTACCGGTGCAGCTGTAGCGGTATCAAAAGTGTTACCTCAATTAAAAGGAAAATTAGATGGATTTTCTATGCGAGTTCCAACACCGAATGTCTCCTGTGTAGACTTAGTTGTTGAATTGAATGCAGATGTTACTGTGAAAACTGTCAATGAAGCTTTTAAAGAGGCGGCAGAGGGTGAATATAAAGGAATATTAGATTATTGTGAACTGCCTCTCGTTTCAGTTGATTATAATGGTAATGCTCATTCTGCAACGATTGATGCGCTATCTACAATGGTATTAGACAACAATATAGTCAAAGTAATTGCATGGTACGATAATGAAGTTGGTTATGCTACTCGATTAATGGATTTAGCGGTACATGTTGCAGAACAAGGGTTGGAGTAATTAGACCCGAACATATATTTAATTGTGCCATACTAATTGGTAAACATAAAAAAAGTGTAACATATTTACACTTTTTATAGTTAAAAAGTATAGCCTATTTTTCAAGAAGGATTTATAATAATGTAGGGTAAAAAGGAGTGGTGGAATAACCCATCGCTTCTTCTTTTTTGTAAATTTAATTAAAAAAGACAGAATATACGAATTTTTGTACTATAATATTGTCTTAGGAAAAGTTTTAAAGGATTGGTATTGTAGATTTTTAGGAGGTTACTTCATGTTTTTAAAAAAGACTCTCAATGATATTGATGTGCACGGTAAACGTGTGTTTGTACGGGTGGACTTTAACGTACCGATGGAAGACGGAAAAGTAGCTGATGATACAAGAATCCGTGCAGCAATCCCAACGATTGAACAATTAACTTCTAAAGGAGCAAAAGTAATTTTAGCTTCCCATCTTGGTCGTCCAAAAGGTGAAGTGAAAGAAGAGATGCGTTTAACTGCAGTTGGTGAGCGCCTTTCTGAATTAATCAACAAACCGGTGAAAAAATTAGATGAATCTGTTGGGGCAATCGTTGAATCAACAGTTAATAAAATGAACAATGGTGATATCGTACTGCTTGAAAATGTACGTTTCCATAAAGGGGAAGAAAAAAATGATGAGGAGCTCGCGAAAAATTTTGCCCGCTTGGCAGATATTTATGTGAATGATGCCTTTGGAACTGCTCATCGCGCCCATGCTTCTACAGAAGGAATTGCGAAGTTTATTCCAGCCGTTTCCGGTTTATTAATGGAAAAAGAATTAGAAGTTTTAGGGAAAGCTTTATCGAACCCAGAAAGACCATTTACAGCGATCATCGGTGGGGCAAAAGTAAAAGATAAAATTGGCGTCATCGAAAATTTGCTTGATAAAGTGGATAACTTAATTATCGGTGGGGGTCTTTCCTTTACGTTTGTTAAAGCGCAAGGCTATGAAATCGGTAAATCTTTACTAGAAGAAGATAAAATCGAATTAGCTCGTCGCTTTATTGAAAAGGCAAAGGAAAAAGGGGTTAACCTTTATATGCCTGTAGATGCGGTTGTGGCGAAGGAGTTTTCTCCAGATGCCGAGGCAGAAGTAGTCGATATCGATCAAATTCCTGAAGATAGAATGGGGTTAGACATCGGTCCAAAAACAGCTGAAAAATATGCTGAAGTGATTAAAGATTCTAAATTAATCATCTGGAATGGGCCTATGGGTGTCTTTGAAATGGATAAATTTGCAGAAGGAACTAAAAAAGTTGCAGAAGCAATGGCTGAAACAAAAGGTTATACTATAATTGGTGGCGGTGATTCTGCTGCGGCGGTGGAAAAATTCGGCGTTGCAAATAAAATGGATCACATCTCAACAGGTGGAGGAGCTTCCCTTGAATTAATGGAAGGAAGAAACTTACCTGGTATTGTAGCTTTGAACGATAAATAAGGAGAGAATCTCTATGCGTAAACCAATTATTGCTGGTAACTGGAAAATGTATAAAACTTTTGATGAAGCTGTGGAATTTGTGGAGGCTGTACGAGACAAAATTCCTTCTGAAGAAAAAGTGGATGCAGTGATTTGTGCGCCAGCATTATATTTACCAACATTAACCGATATGTGTGTGGAAACGGATTTAGCGATCGGGGCACAGAACATGCATTTCGAAGAGGAAGGTGCCTTTACCGGCGAAATTAGTCCGAAAATGTTGGAATCAATCCATGTGGATTATGTTATTTTAGGTCATTCAGAACGTCGGGAATATTTTAATGAAACGGACGAAGCGGTGAATAAAAAGGTGCGAGCTGCCCTTTCCCACGGGATCGTGCCAATCATTTGCTGTGGTGAAACGTTGGAAGAACGTGAAGCAGGGAAAACGGAAGAAAAAGTGACTCATCAAGTGAAAGCAGCGTTAGCAGGTTTTACCTCTGAAGAAGTGCAACATATGGTCATCGCTTATGAGCCGATTTGGGCAATTGGCACAGGCAAAACAGCAACAGCGGATGATGCGAATGCAGTTTGTGGTCACATTCGAAAAGTTGTGGAAGAGTTGTATGGTAGTGAGGCTAGCGAAAATATTCGCATTCAATATGGCGGAAGCGTAAAACCAGAAAATATTGAAGAGTTATTATCGAAGGAACATATTGATGGCGCGCTCGTAGGTGGAGCGAGTTTACAAGCAGAATCATATTTAAAATTATTGGAGGCGGGGGCAAATGCCTAGAAAGCCAGTCGCGTTAATTATTTTAGATGGCTTTGCATTAAGGGATGAAGTGTACGGCAATGCGGTTGCACAAAGTAAAAAACCGAATTTTGATCGATATTGGTCTACCTTCCCTCATGCTACTTTAACAGCATGTGGGGAAGCGGTGGGACTACCGGATGGACAAATGGGGAACTCGGAAGTAGGACATTTGAATATCGGTGCAGGTAGAATTGTATACCAAAGTTTAACGCGAATTCATAAATCGATTCGTGAAGGCGAGTTTTTCGAAAACGAAAAGCTTTTGGGAGCAATCAGCCATGTTAAAGAACATAATTCAAAATTACATATTATGGGATTGCTTTCCGACGGTGGTGTACATAGTCATTATGAACATTTATTTGCTTTGCTGAAGCTGGCAAAACAACATAATGTGAATGAAGTGTACGTCCATGGATTTTTAGATGGCCGGGATGTAGGTCCGAAAACGGCGATGGAGTATATTGAAGAAACAGAAAAACAAATGAAGGAAATAGGCGTCGGCCAGTTTGCTTCAATCCACGGTCGTTATTATGCAATGGACCGGGACAAACGTTGGGAGCGAGTGGAATTATCTTATAAAGTGCTTGTGGATGGCGAAGGAGAAACGGCTACAAATGCTAAAGAAGGCGTTGAGAATTCCTACGCTGCAGATGTAACCGATGAATTCGTTGTTCCTTTTGTTATCCTTCGTGACGGAAAGCCCGTTGCGACAGTCGATACAAATGATGCGATTGTCTTCTTTAATTTCCGACCTGACCGAGCAATACAATTATCGACTGCCTTTACGAACGGTGGTTTTACTGGATTCGAGCTTTCTCCTAAACATCCAAAAAATTTAAAATACGTAACTTTCACTGAATATAGTGATGAAGTTGTTGCAGATGTAGTCTTTGAGAATGAAAACTTAGTAAATACTGTGGGCGAAGTTATTGCGAGAAATGGCTTAACTCAACTGCGTATTGCAGAAACGGAAAAATATCCGCACGTTACATATTTCATGAGCGGCGGTCGCGAAGAAACATTCCAAGGCGAAGAGCGGATTTTAATTGCATCACCGAAAGTTCCTACATATGATTTAAAACCGGAAATGAGCGCCTATGAAGTAACCGAAGCTTTACTTGCTGAACTGGAAGCAGACAAATTTGATGCCATTATTTTAAATTACGCAAACCCAGATATGGTTGGACATAGTGGTATGCTGGAGCCGACAATTAAAGCGATCGAAGCGGTAGATGAATGTTTAGGTCGCGTTGTTGATAAAATTCTTGAACTTGGCGGAACAGCAATCATTACTGCTGACCACGGAAATTCCGATGAAGTTTTGACGCTGGATGGAAAGCCAATGACGGCACATACGACAAATCCAGTACCTGTAATTGTGACAAAACAAGGAATTGATTTGAGAAATAATGGGATTTTAGCAGATTTAGCACCAACTATGTTAAAATTATTAAATGTAGATCAGCCGGAAGAAATGACGGGAAAACCATTATTTGAGTAGTTTGGATTGGACGAGGATCGTCTCGTTGCAATATAAAAATTTTTCATAAAGAGGAGAATTGATATGCCATATATTTCACAAGTATATGCTCGTGAAGTACTAGATTCACGTGGTAATCCAACTGTAGAAGTAGAAGTATTTACAACATCAGGTGCATTTGGACGTGCAATCGTTCCATCCGGTGCATCGACAGGTGAGTATGAAGCCGTTGAATTGCGCGATGGTGATACTTCTCGCTATCTAGGAAAAGGTGTATTAAAAGCAGTAGAAAATGTGAATACAGTAATTGCCGATGTTTTAGAAGGCAACTATACTGTATTGAATCAAGTGGAAATTGACCAAGCTTTAATCGAACTAGATGGTACTGAAAATAAAGGAAAACTAGGGGCAAACGCTATTTTAGGTGTATCCCTTGCTTGCGCTCGTGCAGCCGCAAACTTCCTTGATATTCCGTTATATCAATACCTTGGCGGCGTGAATGCAAAACAATTGCCAGTACCAATGATGAACATCTTAAACGGTGGGGCTCATGCTGACAACAACGTAGACATCCAAGAATTCATGATCATGCCGGTTGGTGCAGAAAGTTTCCGTCATGCATTACGTATAGGAGCAGAAATTTTCCATAACCTTAAAGCAGTTTTGAAAGAAAAAGGCTACAACACTGCTGTTGGTGATGAGGGAGGATTTGCTCCAAACTTAAATTCTAATGAAGAAGCAATCCAAGTGATTTTAGAAGCTGTGGAACGCGCTGACTACAAAGCTGGCGAAGAAGTGCGCATCGCTTTAGACGTTGCATCTTCTGAGTTATATAACCGAGAAGACGGCAAATACCATTTAGCTGGTGAAGGCGTTGTAAAAACTTCTGCTGAAATGGTAGATTGGTACGAAGAATTAACTTCGAAATATCCAATCATTTCTATTGAAGATGGCTTAGATGAAAACGACTGGGAAGGTCATAAAATGCTGACTGAGCGCATTGGCGACCGCGTGCAATTAGTAGGTGACGACCTGTTCGTGACAAATACTAAGAAATTGTCTCAAGGGATTGAGCAAGGTGTTGGCAACTCGATTTTAATTAAAGTAAACCAAATCGGTACTTTAACAGAAACTTTAGATGCGATTGAAATGGCAAAACGCGCTGGCTACACAGCTGTAATTTCTCACCGCTCTGGTGAATCAGAAGACGCAACTATTGCAGACATCGCCGTAGCAACAAACGCTGGCCAAATTAAGACAGGTGCTCCTTCCCGCACAGACCGCGTTGCGAAGTACAACCAATTGCTGCGCATTGAAGACCAACTTGGCTCAACAGCTCAATATCTCGGCATTAAGTCGTTCTATAATTTAAAATAAGATTTTGCTTGTTCGCTTTTCGTTTGGCGAATTTGATCCCCGAGCTCCCTTTCGTTGGAGACTCGGGGTTTTGTTTTAGGGTGATTTTCTCTTTATGCTAGTGATTCCTTCCAAGGAAGAGAAATTAGTCAACTTAGGGAAGAAATTAGCCAAGGAAAAAATCGAGTCTTTCATGCAAAGAGAATTAGTCAAACTCATCAGGAAATTAGTCAACTTAGGGAAGATATTAGTCAATCGGGAGAAGAAATTAGCCAATCGAAAAAACCCTAGCCTTTCAGATAAAGGGAATTAGTCAAAC
>JAAYHP010000104.1 GCA_012735355.1 Lysinibacillus sp.
TCCAGATGAATTGACAGAAGAAAAATTACAAGCTTTAAAATATGGTGGGGTGAACCGATTAAGCCTTGGTGTTCAATCCTTTGACTCCGAACTTCTTAAAAAATTAGGTCGCACCCATTCCAATGCACATGTGTATAAAACGATTGAAAGTGCTAAAAATATCGGATTTGAAAACATTAGTATCGATCTAATGTACGGACTTCCAGGGCAAACGGTAGAGCAATGGGAGAATACCCTTGAACTAGCTCTTGCATTAAACCTTCCCCATTATTCTGCATATTCTTTAATTGTCGAACCAAAAACGGTTTTTTATATCCAATATACAAAAGGAAAGCTACCATTACCTACAGAAGACAATGAAGCGATCATGTATGAACTACTCATGGATAAAATGAATGCTAGTGGACTTGTGCAATACGAAATTAGCAATTTTGCTAAAAAGGGATATGAATCAGTTCACAATAAGATTTATTGGGATAACGATGAATATGCGGGATTTGGTGCAGGCTCCCACGGGTATTTAAAGGGCATTCGTTATTCAAATCACGGACCAATAAAAAAATATATTCAGTCTATTGAAAATGGGGAACTTCCAATTCGCGCATCCCATCGAGTTACTGCCAATGAAAAATGTGAAGAAGAAATGTTTTTAGGACTTCGAAAAAATGAAGGTGTCTCTTTCCAATCTTTCGAAGAAAAAATGGGTATATCTTTGAAAGAAAAATACGGCGACATAATCAACCGCTTAATAAGCGAAGGATTGCTAATGGCAGATGATGTTAGTGTGAAATTGACGAAAAAAGGACGTTTTTTAGGCAATGAAGTATTTCAGCAATTTTTGTTAGGAGAATAGATTGATTTCGTTGACACAATTTATGAGATTTGATAATTTAATTATAGTATTAGCACTCTCTGTTCACGAGTGCTAACAGGGGTGATTTCAATGTTAACAGATCGACAATTACAAATTTTACAAGTAATTGTTGACGATTTTGTGACATCAGCTCAACCTGTCGGATCGCGTCAAATTTCAAAGAAAAAGGGAATTAATTATTCTCCAGCAACGATCCGTAATGAAATGGCTGATTTAGAAGAGCTGGGGTATCTTGAAAAGACACATGTTTCTTCCGGGCGCATTCCCTCTGAAAAAGGCTATCGTTATTATGTTGATCACCTTTTACAGCCAACAAATATTTCTGTTGGAGAAATAAATTTAATACAATCAATTTTTGAAAACCAAATTATTGAAATAGAGCAAGTCATCCGTGAGTCAGCAAATATTTTATCTGAATTGACTTCATATACTGCAATTTTGCTCGGTCCGAATGTAACGAAACATCGAGTAAAACGTTTCCAAATTGTACCGCTGTCTAAACAGACAGCTGTTGCTATTATCGTGACGGATAATGGACATGTAGAAAGTCAAACGATTACATTGCCAGAAGGTTTTGATTCATCCAATATTGAAAAAACGGTGAATATTTTAAATGAAAGATTAACGGGTGTACCGTTAAATATCCTTCAAAGCAAGCTAGAAAAAGAAACTTATGAAGTATTAAATCAACATGTGTATATGGCCGATTCCATTATTCGTTCATTAATGAAAGTTGCATCTGTGGAAAATGATAGTAAAATTTACTTTGGTGGTAAAACAAATATGTTGAACCAACCAGAGTTTCATGATTTAAATAAAATCCGTCAATTAATGGAGTTGATGGAAAGAAAAAGCCAAGTCATCGCATTATTCCAACCGGTTGAACAAGGGATTACGATCCGAATCGGATCTGAAAACAATCATATGGCAGTTGAAGATTGTAGCGTTATTACAACGGCCTATTCTGTTGGCGAAGAACAGAAAGGGGCGATTGCTATTATTGGACCGAAAAGAATGGATTATCAACGGGTTGTTACGATATTAGATGTAATGCGAAGAGGGCTTTCTCGGACTTTATCAGAAAAATTGAATGATGGACAGTAAGGAGGATTTTAAGTGTCCGAAACGACAGAAAACAAAGAGCAAGTTGAAGAATTAAATGATCAAGTAGAAGAAACTACTGTAACGGATTCAAGTGATACTTTAAGTGAAGTAGAAGATCAAGAAACAAAAATGGAGGATTAA
>JAAYHP010000105.1 GCA_012735355.1 Lysinibacillus sp.
ATACTATGCTTATCCAAATAAAAAAAATTTAGCTAGGATACTGAATTTTCTTTTTAAATTTGTAGTAATAATTTGTTGCTTCCGTTAAAGCTTTTTCTTCAATAGAAATGCGAACAGATAATATTGCTATGTTAAGAATAGTAAATACGATAGCGGTTAAATAGGCTTCAAACATCAACGGTAGCATCAATATTTCACAACAAACTACAAAATAATTAGGATGCTTTAAATAATTGTAAGGTCCTTTTTTTACTACGTCTGCACCGGGTAATATAATTATTTTTGTATTCCAGTACATGCCTAAAGTAGCTATACACCAAATTCGCAATGCTTGGACGAATAAAAAGAAAATAAAAAAATATGGAAAGAGGGGAGAAAGATTTCGTTCAAAGGTAGCTACTTCAACAATTAAACTAATAAAAAAGCTGACGTGTAACAAAATCATCAATGGATAATGGGATGCCCCCACTTCGTATGCCCCTAGAGAAAGCATTTTTCTTTCATTTTGTTTTGCAATTAATAATTCAAAAAATCTCTGTAAAATGATAATGAAAATGATGATGGAAAATATGCTCAAATTATTACCTCCATTGCAATAATACTGCCTCCCCACTAAATCCGGGCCCAAGAGCCACCAATAAGCCGTAAGAACCTGGTTCTTCAACTTTTTGCATAAATTGATCTAATACATATAACACAGTAGGTGAAGACATATTTCCATTTTGTTGCAACACTTGACGGGAAATGGCTGTATGCGAACATTGTAAATCGAGGGCTTCTTCGTAGGCCTGAAGTACTTTTTTTCCGCCTGGATGGGCAATAAAATAATCAAGTTTATTTAAAGGAATACCTTCTTCACGGAAAAATTCTTTTATAAAGGGTCCTAACCACTTACTGATAATGGTAGGAATATCTTTAGAAAAAATAACGTGAAATCCATCGTTTTGAATGTCCCATCCCATTACGTCTTCCGAATCAGGCATCCACTTTGAAGCGGTGTTCACAATATGGGGAACATTTTCTTTATGTTGAATGTTTGCTTCATCTCCACAAACTAGTGCACATGCAACTCCATCAGCAAAAAGAGAAGCTCCAATTAGATTGCTTTTTGATAGATCGTTCGGCTGAAAAGTAAGGCTACATAACTCTACACACACAACGAGCACCTTTTCTTTCGGATGAGCGACGCAATAATCAAATGCTCTGCTGATACCAGAAGCTCCACCAGCACACCCAAGGCCCCAAATGGGCAAACGCTTCGTGCGATCCGAAAACTTTAACTTGTTCATAATGCGAGCATCGATGCTTGGTGTTGCTATTCCCGTGCTAGAAACAAAAATAATTGCATCGATTTCTTCCGTTGATATTGGTTTATTTAAATATGATGGATTTTTTAGGCAATCTTCAATCGCTTTTACACTGTAATCAACAGCGTATTGAATATATAAATGATTTCGTTCTTCAAAGGAATGTTCCGCTTTATGCCAATCTAGTGGAACACAAAAATGTCGTGTTTTAATTTCACCATTTTCAAAAACTTTTAGTAATCGATTAAGTTGAGGAATTTTATTTTGAAATAATGCCTTTGTAAATTGTTCAATATTTTTTTGATGTAGCGTATAAGCTGGTTTAATTGTGCTTACAGAAACAATTTTGGGCATTGGAATCTTCCTTTTTATATCTATTTTCCCCAATTCCTTATTTATATATGCTTTTAAGTTGGGCGGATTTATGCCTCTTTTTCTTTACTGCGTCTTTCATTAAGTGAAAAAGTTTTTTGCAATAACTCTAAATAAAGTAAGAAGTAGTCGATGCAATCTTTAACTAATTCCGAGTAAGTATAAAATTCAGGTCCCTTTTGATAATGCAAATAATCATTTTTTAAAACTTCTAATAATTTTTTTGAAAATAAGTGGATATTTGTTGAATGGAATTTCTCTAGACATTGAATGAGGCTGCTAAAAAGAACCGTATCTTCCGAGTCAGGGTGTTCTATGATGGCAATATCTTTCACAAGAACTTCAAGGGATTTAATGTAGCCAAAAAAGGCGATATCTTCATGCCCTAACAATTCTGCATTGACTGATTGTGTATATAAATTTTGGAACTTTTTAGACGTATTTTGAATAAGGGACTCATCATGAAATGAATGTTCTGGAATTGTAAATAAATATTTATCAACGCCGTGGACATACTCCCTAAAATCATTTACAGCGAAATAATCTTTTCTACAAGATGGACATGTTAATGATAGAATATGAAGTTTAAAATTTTTATTTTCAAATTGGTATTTATTTTCTACGGTCGGATGAATATCAAGATTGCAATGAGGGCATTTGTTCAGAATTATGTATTCTTTGTTGTCATGATTATATTTTATTTTGACTAATTTTTTTTCGTTTTTTTGCATCATCAAAGTAAATCTCCTTTATGAAGCATTAATAAAATTTTATTTTCTCGAATCATTATTTCCAAAATTATTTGGAATCATTCAAAACATGGAAAGGAGGCCTTTAAAAATTAAAAATCACTATTGATTAAGGGAAACCCACCTAAATCAATAGTGTAGAGTTTTTAAGGGTTATTTTTGACATAGTGGATGATGGCGTCTTTTAAAAATTGTGTTCCTCCTGTAACGGTTTTATCGTAATAGGCAGAAAAACGTTCATCTGCTACATACATTTCTGCAAGTCCCCGATGGGCTTCTTTTGAGTAAGATGGCCATGTAATTAAAAGCCACTCTTTATGCTTTTCTGCTAGTTGTTGTGCTAAGGGTGATGAAGGATTTCCTGTTTGAAAAGCTTTCGGAAGAAGTTCCAGAATTTCATCTCCTAGTTTTACTAATCTTTCGTAATCTTCCTTCGACATATTTTTGAATTTCGAATTGGATGCATCAACTACATCGTCGCCGTATTGTTGGCGAATTTCATTCCCGAACTTTTCTTCATTTTCCTCAATTAATTGCTCTTTAAAGGCTTCAAATTTTTCTTCGTCATTCATTGAGATCTCTCCCTTTTCATGTTTGATTGTTTTTTTAATAGTTTTGATTAAGTTGTCAAGCCTAGCTCGTTTTTTTATTAGCTGTTTTAAATGCTCTTCCAAAGCTTTTGATTGATTGAAGTTCGGATCATTCATAATGGAGATAATCGTTTCAATATCTATATCTAATTCCCGGAAGAACAAAATTTGTTGCAATCGATTCACTTCTTCTTGGCCATAAATGCGATATCCTGAACTATTGATTCGTTTCGGTTTTAATAAACCAATTTCATCGTAATAACGCAATGTTCTTGTACTTACACCTGCTAATTGGGCAAGTTTACTGATGGTATACTCCACTTTTCTCCCTCCTGACGATTTCATCATAAAGGTTGACGTAACGTGAAGGTCAATATGCAAAAAATAAAAAAAGTAGTAGATGAATAAAGGAAAACTAGCAACAAAATTCGTCATCGAGTATATTTAAATGTGATGGATTCGGAGGAAAAGGTAGGTGTTAATGATGGAAACGAAAAATCTTCAGTTGAAGCAGCCGAAGTATCAAAAAATTGCTGCTGATATTGCATCAAAAATTGTTGAAGGAAAATATTTAATTGGTGAAAAAATATATGCTAGATCTTCTTTAGCCAGTCAGTATGGGGTATCTAGTGAAACTGCCAGAAGAGCCATTGCTGTTTTACAAGACTTAGAAATTGTTGAAGCGACAAAAGGTAGCGGGGTTGTTATAAAGTCATATGAGAAGGCTGCGGAATTTATTAAACAATTTTTAGACGTTCAGTCGATTCACCAAATCCAGCTGGAAATGTTGGAAAGTATTGATAGGCAAAAAAGGGAACTAGATAAGCTGAAAGAGACTACGGAACGGCTTATTAATCGGACGGATCGGTTTCAGTCTGTCAATCCTTTTGTACCATTTCAATTAGAAATTAAGGAGGAATCACCGTATATATCTCAATCAATTGGAGAAATTAACTTTTGGCACCATACGATGGCAACGATTGTTGGGATACGGCGTGGTAAAGAGTTAATTTTATCTCCGGGACCATATACTACAATTGAGAGTAAAGATATTATTTACTTTATTGGAAACGATGAGTGTTTAGAGAGAGTTCAAAAGTTTTTATTTCCAAATTAAAAAAGGTTTACAGAAGCAAAAAATTAGCTTTTGTAAACCTTTTTTATTTTTTTTTTACAAATTTTCTAGATTAGTAGTTTGACAAAAGTAACAACCTGTTGTTAATATTGAGTTGTTACTTAGTTTGTAATGTAATTGTAATAATTCTAATACGTGATAGAAAGGAGCATGAGATGGAGAAAATCAAAGTAGAACATGTAACGAAAGTTTTCGGTAAAAACATAGGTAGCGCTTTAAAGCTTGTTGAGCAGAAAAAAAGTAAAACGGAAATATTAAATCAAACCGGTGCGACAATTGGTGTTTATGATGCCACGTTTACAGTTAACGAAGGTGAAATCTTTGTTATTATGGGGCTTTCCGGTAGCGGTAAATCTACATTAATACGCCTTTTAAATCGATTAATCGATCCCACCAGCGGAAACATCTACATAGATGGTCAAAACATCTCCAAAGTGAACAAACATGAGTTAAGAAAAATAAGAAGAGAAAAAATGAGTATGGTTTTCCAAAACTTCGGATTATTCCCTCACCGAACAATTCTTCAAAATACAGAATATGGACTGGAAGTGCGAGGAGTCCCAAAAGAGGAAAGAAGATTGAAAGCAGAAAAAGCTTTAGACAATGCTGGCCTTTTGCCTTATAAAGATCAATATCCTAGCCAGCTTTCAGGTGGTATGCAACAAAGGGTCGGTTTAGCTCGAGCTTTGGCGAATGACCCAGATATTTTACTGATGGATGAAGCTTTTTCTGCGCTCGATCCATTAATTCGAAAAGAAATGCAAGATGAATTATTAGATTTACAGCAAAGAGTAAAGAAAACCATCGTCTTTATCACTCACGATTTAAATGAAGCTTTGCGCATTGGCGACCGAATTGCATTAATGAAAGATGGTCAAATCATTCAAATTGGAACAGGAGAAGAAATTTTAACAAATCCTGCTAACGATTATGTTCGAAGCTTTACGGAAGATGTGGATCGTTCAAAAGTGTTAACCGTTGAAAATGCGATGATTCGTCCGGTAACAATCAACGTGGAAGTAGATGGACCAAAAGTTGCCTTGCAGTTAATGAGGGAAGAAAAAGTGAGTGTCGCTCTTGCCATTGATAAGCAAAGAAACTTTAAAGGTTATATTACTGCAAGCGATGCCCTTGCAGCTTCAAAACGCGGTGAAATGAGTCTTAAAGAGATTATACGGACGGATATGCAGACCGTTCCACCGGATATGTTAATTCAAGATGTATTAGGAATCATTTCTGATTCACCAACGCCAATAGCCGTTGTAAAGGAAGGGAAATTACTAGGTGTATTAATAAGAGGGGTAGTTATTGAAACCCTTTCTTCATCCAATGGCAATGGAGGTGGCAACAATGAATAAAATGCTCGATGTTATTCCAGCCCTTCCAGTTGCTGATTGGATAGAGAACTTAATGGATTTTTTAACAGAGAATTTTGCGAATCTTTTTACCTTTTTACAAAAAGCTGGGCAAAATTCGATGGATGCTTTCACAAATTTATTGATGTTAATTCCGCCAATAATATTTATTCTTCTCGTTGCTGTTATTGCCTTTTTTGCAACAAAGAAAAAGTTTGGTTTAGCAGCATTCGTTATTATTGGCCTGATATTTATATACAACCAACAGCTTTGGGAACAATTAATGAGCACTGTAACCCTCGTTGTGTTTGCTAGTATTATTGCCATCATCATCGGTATTCCTATCGGGATATTAATGTCGAAAAGCACGATTGCAGAAAATATCATTAAACCTATTTTAGATTTCATGCAAACGATGCCGGGGTTCGTTTATTTAATTCCAGCAGTTGCTTTTTTCGGAATTGGTATGGTACCGGGGGTTTTTGCATCGGTCATCTTCGCATTACCACCAACTGTTCGATTTACTAATTTAGGAATTCGACAAGTGCCGAAAGAATTAGTGGAAGCAGCTGATTCCTATGGAAGTACAGGTTGGCAAAAGCTCATAAAATTAGAACTGCCACTTGCGAAATCAACGATTATGGCTGGTATTAACCAAACGGTGTTACTGTCGCTCTCGATGGTTGTTATCGCATCCATGATTGGGGCACCAGGATTAGGACGAGATGTGTTATCAGCATTGCAAAGAGCTCAAGTTGGTAACGGCTTCGTTGCAGGAATTAGCCTTGTAATATTCGCCATTATCATTGATCGCTTAACGCAAAGTTTGAATAAAAAGAAATATTAGTAAAGAGAGAGGGAGAGCTTATGAGGTTTAAAAAATTAAGAACAATCGGTTTAGCTTTAGGAGTCAGTGCCTTACTTGCCGCATGTGGAGGCGGAGAGACTTCAAGTGATTCAAATAATGGTGGAAAAAAAGAATTAAATAAAGAGATTAATTTAGCCTATGTTGAGTGGGATTCTGAAATTGCCTCAACTCATGTTGTTGGGAAAGTATTAGAAGATTTAGGGTATGATGTGACTTTAACACCGCTAGATAATGCAATTATGTGGGAAGCAGTTTCGAAAGGTGAAGCAGATGCGATGGTAGCAGCTTGGTTGCCAGTAACTCACGGTGCTCAATATGAACAATATAAAGATGGCTTAGTAGAACTAGGTGAAAACTTATCCGGAGCAAAAATTGGATTAGTTGTACCTTCTTACATGGAAGATGTGAATTCCATTGAAGATTTAGCTGACCATGCAGGAAAGAAAATTACAGGGATTGAAGCAGGTGCCGGTGTAATGCAAGCAACTGAAAGAGCAATTGAGGAATATGAAAATTTAGATGGGTGGGAATTAGTGCCATCATCTTCAGGTGCTATGACAGTGGCTTTAGGTGAAGCATATAAAAATGAAGAGGAAGTTATTGTGACAGGCTGGACACCACATTGGAAATTTGCTAAATATCATTTGAAATATTTAGAAGATCCTAAAGGAATATACGGTGGCGAAGAAACAATTAATACTTTTGTAAGACAAGGGTTAGAGGAAGATTTACCAGAAGCATATCAAGTGTTAGACAACTTCCATTGGACAACAGCGGATATGGAAGCAGTTATGCTCGATATTAGTAACGGCATGAGCCCAGAAGAAGCAGCTAGCAAATGGATAGAAGAAAATGCTGACAAAGTAGCTGAATGGACTGAAGGAATCGAATAATATCCGAAACGAAAAGAGGTTTGGACAAAAGTAAAAACTCATCATTTTCTCTTAAAAGAAAATGATGAGTTTTTGATATTAAACTGAAAATTGATTTTCGTTCCGGGGACGCTTTCCACGGGCCCGACTCGAGCCTCCTCGGAGCTCGTTCCTCGCTCC
>JAAYHP010000106.1 GCA_012735355.1 Lysinibacillus sp.
GAATCAGTGAAGAAGCATAGTAAAAAAATGATATGCAACGAAAATTGATTGGAGTGACGGGGCGACTCCAACGGGAACAGCCCGAAACTCGAGACACCGCAGGAGCGAGGAACGAGCTCCGAGGAGGCTCGAGTCCAATGTCATCAACTTAACGTTACATTTAATGGAAAATAATTTTTAATTTAACTTTTATTAAATTAGGTAATAAGCCTCTTGTAATTTTAAAAAGGCCACCAAAATCGTTTTAGAAGCCAATTTTTGGTTAATAAAACGAGGATGGTGGTTTTTTTGAAAACAAAAAGTACTTTTTTAGGGGCAATTGAGATTACTCGAAAGTTGCTGAATGATGTGATGTTTATGCTTGAATCTCGGACAAAAGAAACGTATTTTACACGAAAAGAAAAGAAGTTAAATTTTAAAAATACTATTCTATTTAGCTTAAACTTTGTTAAAAAGAGCCTCCAAATTGAACTTGACGACTTTTTCGACAAATTTAATTTATCAGAAATTAGTATTTCCAAACAAGGCTATTCAGCCGCACGAAAAAAGATTTCTCCTCTCGCTTTTGTAAAACTTACAAAAGCGATTGTGAATTGGTATTATGAAGAAAATTCCTTTAAAACTTATCGTGGATTTAGACTTTGCGCAATCGATGGAAGTGTGCTCCAAATCCCTGATACTGAGGAGCTTCGAAATTATTTTGGGTATGGAAAAAATCATAAGACAAGTTATGCAAGAGCTAGTGCCTCTTGTATTTACGATCTTGAGAATGGAATCATTATTACTTCTAGAATCAATCCATATAAGGTAGCTGAGCGAGATAGTGCAAAGGATATGATTGAAGAACTCGTACAAATTGGATTAAAAAATGATCTTTTTTTATTTGATCGAGGGTATCCATCGAGAGATTTTATTGCCTATTTAGATGCCCTTGGCATCAAATATGTGATGCGATGTCAAAAAAATACGATAAAGGAAATTGTCGAAGCGAAAGATGCTGATCAAAACATTCATATAATACATAGGAAACAAGTGATTACTGCTCGTGTAGTTAGATTCCCACTGGATTCTGGCACGGAAGAAATACTTGTCACAAATTTAACCGAGGAAGAGTTTGATATCTCTGAGTTTAAATCTCTTTATTTTAAACGCTGGGGAATTGAAACAGAATATAATGATGTGAAAAATAAAATCGAAATAGAAAATTTCACGGGTAGTTCGAAAATCGCAATTGAACAAGATTTCTATGCATCAATATATTTATCGAATATGGTCAGTTTATTGAGAAATGATGCCAATGAAACAATTAATGAGGAGAGTAAGAAAAAAAGACGAAAACATGATTATCAAGTAAACACAAATATCTTAATAGGAAAATTAAAAGATAGGATGGTTCACTTATTATTAGAAGATTGTCCAATCAAAAGAGAGAGAATGTTTACAAAAATCATGAAAGTGATTATAAGAAATAAGACACCTATTCGGTTTGGGAGAAGCTACCCACGAAGGAATGGTCTGTCCTCAACAAAGTATCCCCTAAACCAAAAAAGGTGTCTATAAACAATACATAGGATAAATATAACCTATTTGTTTATTAAATGTAAATAAATTAGGGGCTTAAAAAATAAATATTTAAGCCTCGGGCATTCTATTGCCTTTTTTACCTAACTTTAGAAAATGATTAAAGCTATAAAGGATGATTTAATATTTTTAAAAGGAGGCAACCGGTGGTTGCCTAATAACTGTAAATTTTTGGTTCAATAACTTTATGACATTGGGCTCGAGTCGGGCCC
>JAAYHP010000107.1 GCA_012735355.1 Lysinibacillus sp.
AACTTTTCCTTTAATGCATCACACTTCGATTTCGTTCGACTGGCGATCATAATCTCCTCGAACACGTCTGAATTTTGCACACATTTGTGTGCTACTACGCTAGCAACACCGCCAGCTCCAATAATCAATGCTTTACCCAAATCTTTAAAACCCCCTTAATGAAAATTTATTGTCGAACAATGAAATAGATTATACATAATAATTTTTTCGCTAGCAATTCTTTTTTGAAAAGAAAATTTTAAAATTTTTAACAATTACTTATTCAGTAAGTAGAAGAAAAGAGTTGTTCCTACTTTTAGATTAAAAATTGTTTATTGGAAACAATTACATGATAAAAATATGTTAATGTGTTCTATTTAATGTAGAACAATTTTGTTATAATAATATTAGAACAGAATGGGGTGAGAAAATGATTATACGTATTGAGCCAGAGTCTGAAATTCCTATTTATATTCAATTAACAAATCAAATTATTATCGGGATTGCGAAAGGGGACTTACAGCCGGGCGATTCTTTACCATCAGTGCGCTCTTTTGCAGCGGATTTAGGTGTAAATATGCATACGGTAAACAAAAGCTATCATGAATTGGAGAAAAGGGGGATTATTGAAATTATCCCTAAGTCTGGGGCGGTTATTCGTAAAACCCTACATATCGATCGTGATACGTATAACAGGCTGTTTGAAATGTTTCAACCACTTATTGCAGAAGCTCTCGTATTAGGAATGACAAAAGAAGAATTAGTCGATTTAGTTGAGGGAATTATGAAAAAAATGAGTACATAAAGGAGGCAGTTTATGGTTTTTATGATCCCATTATTTATTCTTTTATTTTTAACGGTTATTCAAGCAGCTTTACCTTATTTTGTTAAAAGGACAATCACATTTGGCGTTACTATACCAGAACAATATATTCATGATGAACGGTTATCGGCATATAAAAGGAAATATACAGTGCTTGCTTCCATTAGTTCATTGTTGCTGATATTGATTTTTTGTTTTTGGATATTGTGGCGAAGTCCTGCTGAAGATGTATTGATATTCATTAGCACTGTCTTTGAGTTTGGGATTATCTTTATTAGTTTAGCTTTATATTTTTATTTTCATGGGAAGACGAAAGCATATAAGACTGAGATGCAATGGACGGAGCAGTTGAAACAAGTAGGGGTTGTCGATTTGTCTGCTCGTTCGGAAGATTCTTTACCACCGTGGTATATTTATTTGTTCCCGATGATTATTACCCTCGGGCTAATGGGTTATACAATTTTCCAATTCAATTTGTTGCCGGATGAAATTCCAACCCATTGGGGACCGACTGGAGAGCCGGATGCTTTCACTGAAAAAAGTCCTTTTTCAGCAATTCAATTATTATTGTTTTTACTATTGCTCCAGTTAATGTTTTTAGGAATTCAGTTCGGAATGAAATCTTCAGGGATTAAACTTAGTGCTACGAATTTAGCTGCTTCGAAAAATCGTCAATTCATTTTGCGGAGATTATCTAGTTGGTTTTCATTTTTCACAGTGTTGTTAATAACGATGTTGTTTTCCTTTTTCCAAATAACGATAATTCATCCGGGGTTGTTTAGCAATTCAATTTTAACAATCATTATTCCTTTTGGGACGATGATTTTAATTTTGGCGGGAACGGTTATTTTAGTTTTAAAAGTAGGGCGTTCAGATAAGTCTTCCCAAGTGCTTGTGGAAGATCCGATTATGGATGTGGATGAAGATCGTTATTGGAAAGGCGGGTTGTTTTATTTTAATAAAAATGATCCTTCGATTTTTGTAGAGAAGCGTTTTGGTGTTGGTTGGACGATAAATTTGGCAAATCCGATTGGGTATTTCATTTTATTTGTGCCATTAGTGATTATTTTGATTTTGGCTTTTGTATAGGGAATTGGCGATATCGTCTGTATTTATGACGATATCGCCATCTTTTTGTATTTGATATTGCCGGACTTTGTAGTGAAAATGCCCTTTTTTGTGTCGATAATGGCCAACTTTGTGAAACCCTCTGCATTTGTTATTGCCCTTTTTTGTGGCAATATTGATCTGTTTTTGTGAAGTTATGCCCTAATTTGTGGCAATAATGCCCCCTTTTGTGACAGAATTGCTCTCTGTTCATGATGTCGCTGGGATTTGTGAACATATCGCCGTACATTGTGACAATATCACCATCTGCAAAATTGTGGCGACATAAACAAATATTGTGGAAAAAATCCACCTCGAGACGAGACTCCCTCCAAATATTACAAAAAAGTATCCTCAAAAAATCGAGGATACTTTTTTTATTTCTTCTTCAAAACAAGCTTTGATACGATTTCTACCCGACTTGTCTGAGGGAACATATCAACAGGCTGGATATATTCCACATGATAATGCTTCGTTAATTCCTTCAAGTCTCTTGCGAAAGTTGATGGATTACATGAAGTATAAATAAAACGTTTCGGTTTAATTTTCAACACCGTTTTTATAAAACTTGTGGCGAGGCCTGTGCGCGGCGGATCGACCGTCACTACGTCGGGAATAAATCCTTCCTTTACCCATTTGCTTAGCCACTCTTCAGCGCTTCCAGTATAATATTTCGCATGTTTAAACCCGTGATTTCGTGCGTTTTTCTTTGCATCTATAATCGATTCAGGAACGATATCCATACCTCTTACTTCCTTGGCATCTCCTGCAAGCCATAGTCCTATCGTCCCTACGCCACAATAAGCATCTACTACTGTTTCTTTTCCAGTAAGAGCTGCAGCTTTTTTAATTTCATCGTATAAAACAACTGTCTGTTCTGGATTCAGTTGGAAAAAAGCGCGGGAAGATAAATCAAAGGCTAGTTCTCCTAACTTTTCGTGGATCGTTTCTTTTCCTGCAAGGACGATCGTTTCATCTCCAAAAATAAGAGAAGTTTTTGCCGGATTAATGTTTTGTGTAATGGAAACGATGCTCGAATCAATCTTTTGAATGCCTTCAATGAGCTCTTTTTTATTCGGAAGGCTCTTTTTTGTAGTGACTAAGCAAACTTGCGTTTCTCCCGTTTGAATTCCTGTACGAACGACGATTGTGCGGACAAGCCCTTTTGATTTGCCATCATAAATTGGAATATTGAATTTCTGTAAAAGCTTTCGGATGTCAACAGTGATTTTTGTTGTCACTGGGTGTTGCACGACACAATCATCAATATTGAGAAGTTTGTTCGTTCCTTCAACGAACAAGCCAGCGTTAACCCGATTTCCTTCCTTGCGAACTTGGAAAGAACTTTTATTGCGATAATGCCACGGATTGTTCATTCCAATCGTAGGCCGCACATCAACTTTATCAATCATTGGTTTTACATATTTCTCTAAAGATTGGATGACGATATCTCGTTTTTCTCGTTATTGTCCTTCATAAGATAAATGTTGTAATTGGCAACCACCGCATTGTTCGTAAACTGAGCATGGAGGGGTTACTCGATCTTTTGAAGCTTGTCTAATTTTTAAAATTTCAGCTTCCGCAAAGTTTTTGTGTATTTTTGATACTTTACAAGTCACA
>JAAYHP010000108.1 GCA_012735355.1 Lysinibacillus sp.
CTTATAGATCGTAATGAAATTTTATTAAATAAAATGCAATTAATTGATTTTAAAGATACAGAACAAATTTGTCTCGTTGGTCCTGTACAACTTCCCATTAAGCAAGGGGATTTTGAGGCGACATTTCAATGGTATACGTGGTTGAAATTAGACACTCGAATGTCCCAAAAAGAACAAGTATTAGACTATATTTTAAATGCTAATTTACAAGAATCACAGCAATCGTCTGTGCTAGTTTATGGGGATTTTGCCAATGAAGATGAAGCGATGATTCGTATGCATAGTATTTGTCATACCGGCGATATTTTTGGAAGCCAGCGATGTGATTGTGGTTATCAATTACATGAATCGATGAAAATGATCGTTGAACATGGATGTGGTGCCATTTTCTATTTAGCAAATCATGAAGGGCGTGGTATTGGATTGTTTTCCAAGTCGTTAGCCTATTTGTTACAAGAAGAAGGTTATGACACAGTTGAAGCAAACAATGCATTAGGTTTTGAGGATGATACTCGCTCTTACGATGAAGCAATTAAAGTGTTAGAACAGTTACGTAAAAAACAAGTTACATTGATTACAAACAATCCTAAGAAATTAGAAGCATTAAAAATCCATGGATTAGTTGCAAAGGAGCATGTTCCACTTTGGGGAGGATTAACGGAGACAAATCGTCATTATTTGGAAACGAAAATCAAAAAGGCTGGGCATATTCCAGAAAAGCATTTATTATAAGGGGGCAACATTTGTGTTAAGCGATCGTGATTATATGGAATTAGCATTAAAATTAGCAAGTACTGCAAAGGGAAAAACAAATCCCAATCCGGTTGTCGGTGCAGTTATTGTAAAGGATGGGTCAATCGTTGGAACAGGTATCCATCGAAAAGCAGGAGAAGCACATGCGGAAGTTCATGCTTTTCATATGG
The DNA here is from genome assembly GCA_012735355.1 of Lysinibacillus sp. Lineage (GTDB taxonomy): Bacteria > Bacillota > Bacilli > Bacillales_A > Planococcaceae > Ureibacillus. Next base: position 924 of record JAAYHP010000108.1, read on the forward strand.
CAGGAGAGCATGCAAAAGGGGCAACTTTATACGTAACCCTTGAACCTTGTTCACATTATGGGAAAACTCCTCCTTGTGCTAATTTAGTAAAAGAGTCAGGTGTAAGACGCGTTGTTGTAGCTACTTTAGACCCAAATCCACAAGTGGCTGGTAAAGGAGTTCAAATCCTTCAAGATGCGGGTATTGAAGTAGAAGTAGGAGTGTTAGAAGAAGAAGCTCAAAAATTGAACGAGCGATTTATCCATAATATGCGAACAAATCGTCCCTTCGTTATTTCTAAATTTGCCATGACATTAGACGGAAAAATTGCCACCTATAACGGCCATTCCAAATGGATTTCTTGTGAACAATCTCGCCTCCAAGTGCATGAACTAAGAAATGAAGTAGACGGTATTTTAGTAGGTATTGGAACAGTATTAAAAGATAATCCATCATTGACAACTAGGCTTCCAAATAAAAAAGGAAAAAATCCAACTCGCATTATTTTAGATAGTCGATTGCGAATTCCCTTAGATGCGAATATATTAAATACTGATGAAGCAAATACAATCATTGTGACAACAACAGATGCAGATCCAATGAAAATCGCTACTTTAGAAAAGAAAAATGTGACATTTATTTATTGTTCAAAAGATGAACATGGTCTTTGTCTAAAAGAATTGCTTCAACAATTATATAAACACGGTATTACCGATGTGTTAGTTGAAGGTGGAGGAGAAGTTAATGCTTCTTTTCTAAGAGCAGGTCTTATCTATAAATTTATTATTTATATTGCTCCGAAATTATTAGGCGGTCGAAATTCAATATCACCAATTGCTGGGCGCGATGTGGACTCGATGGATTTTGCCATCAACGTAGATTTTGAATCCATTGATCGTATTGGAGATGATGTATGCATTATTGCATATCCAAAGCAAGGTGAAAAACATGATAAACACTGATATTTGTATTGTAGGAGCGGGTCCGGGGGGAGCGCTTCTATCTCTTCTATTAGCCAAAAAAGGAGTAACAGTCACTTTATTAGAACAACACCATGATATTGCGAAAGAATTTCGAGGCGAACATTTAAATGAAGAAGGGGAAAAAGTTTTAAAAAAGCATGGACTTTATTCGAAAATTGAAAAGCTTGGTCTTTTAAAAATGGAAGTCATTGAATATTGGGAGAATGGTAAACTTTTCAAAACGGTTCAGCCGGAAAAAAAGGATGGGCATTTAGGAATCCATGTTCCCCAAGCCCATTTATTATCTGTTCTGATCGATGAAGCGAAAAAATATCCAAGCTTTACATTGATGACGAATACGAAAGTTATCGATTTAATAAAAGATAAACATGGTCATTTTTCTGGCATTAAAGCTAGAAGAAAAGGTAAAGAATTAACCATTACAAGTTCTTTTATTATCGGTGCAGATGGAAGATATTCTACCATCCGTAAAAAAGCAGGAATTGAAACGACAGTCGTAAAACACGGTTATGACTTACTTTGGGCAAGAATTCCCTCACCAAAGAATTGGAAACCTTCCATAAAAATGGCTCAAATAGATGGCTATCAATTATCCTTATTCACCCAAGCAAAAGGCTTTATCCAAATAGGATGGAACATAAATGAAGGTTCTTTTTCGGAGATTCGGAAACAATCTTTTGAAGTATTTATTGAAAAGTTAATTCAAGCTTTTCCTGATCTCGAAGAAAATGTTAGAAAACATATAACTTCATGGAATGACTTCGTTTTATTGGATGTACATAGCAATCGCACTAATCAATGGATAAAGGATAATATCTTATTGATTGGTGATGCATGCCATACGATGACTCCAACAGGGGCTTTTGGATTAAATAGTTCTTTAAAAGATGCAGATGCTCTTGCACAATGTATTGAACCAGGGACCATTAAGGACCTTGACTTAAACAACTGTGTTCAACAAAGAAAAAAAGAAGTACAAAAACTACAAGAATTACAAATTGAAAAAGAGAAAAACTTTGTGACACAATTTGTCATTCTTGACTAGGAAAGTAGGATTCAAATGAAAATAGGATTTGATATTGACGATACGTTAATTAATTTAAGAGAACATGCTTTCCAAATATACAAAAAGAAGTTAGGTAAAAATGTAGGAATTGAACATTTCCATCAATTAAAAAGGGTAGAAATTCATGAAGTCTTTGGTCTCGATGACATAGAAGGAAAGAAAATGTGGAATTCCTTATTGGAAGAAATTTATTTTACAAATTGTCCTGCCTTTGATGGGGCAATCGAATTTGTCAATGAACTATATAGACAAGGGCATTCAATTTTCTATATCACTTCTAGGCCAAAAAAGTATTGTGAAAAAACGCGTCAATGGATGAAAGAAAAGGGATTTCCAGTTATTGATAATCAATTTTATTGCGGTATGGAAGATGGAGAAAAAATCGATATTATAAAACAATTAGATTTAGATATTTATTTTGATGACAAACCTGCAGTGTTAAGCACGCTCAAAAATACGAAAACGAAAATCTACATAAAGGATCAATCATATAATCAAGGAATTTCTTATCCGAGAGTATTTGATTGGATGAAATTCCAAATATAGTAATAGAAATGTACAATTTATTAAGAGGTTGGGACATATAGCTAATTTAATTAAGAATCAGTGAAGAAGCATAGTAAAAAAATGATATGCAACGAAAATTGATTGGAGTGACGGGGCGACTCCAACGGGAACAGCCCGAAACTCGAGAC
>JAAYHP010000109.1 GCA_012735355.1 Lysinibacillus sp.
GTCTATCCGCCCGAAAGCGAGTGCTAATCGCCCGAATCGCATGTCCCACCGCCCGAAAGAGGTAGCCAAACGCCCGAAATGCGAGTCTCTCCGCCCGAAAGAAGTAGCCAAGCACCCGAGTAGTGATGCTAACCGCCCACCTATTTTCCTAGAAATAGAAAAATTCTTTGACAATGTTTTGATTACGAATAAAAATCAAATGAGAAGCTATGTATACAAAGGGGGAAAGTATATGCCATTTCATATTGTAAAAAGTGACATAACAAAAATGAAGGTCGATGCAATTGTCAACGCGGCTAACTCAGCACTGAAAATGGGTGGCGGTGTGTGCGGAGCAATTTTCCGGGCTGCTGGAGCGGAACAACTGCAAGAAGCTTGCGATAAAATTGGCCATTGTCCAGTGGGAAAGGCGGTCATTACAGATGCCTTTCACCTTCAAGCAAAATATATTATTCATACCGTTGGACCGATTTGGCAAGGTGGAAACAATCGGGAGCCGGAATACCTTGCATCTGCTTACACTGAATCATTAAAGCTTGCCATCGAACATAAATGTGAATCCATTGCCTTTCCACTCATTTCATCCGGGATTTATGGCTATCCGAAAAGGGAAGCTTTAGAAGTGGCTGTTTCTGCCATTACGGAATTTCTACAGGATCATGAAATCGACGTAACTCTCGTCCTTTTTGATGAGGAAACCTTAAGTTTAAGCGAAGAAATTAAAAATATGGGGAACTCCTGATCATTGGAATTCCCCATTTAACTAAGATTATTGTGTATATGAATCAAAAAGGAATTGAAAACGTTTTCAAAAACTGTTGCAGTGGTAGCCCATTACCAACTTATTCAATCGTCATTGTCGTAGGGATTTCTGTTCCTGGATACCATCTAAATTCAATTTCAAATTTGTGTCTGTCGCCTTTTACAGTATATTCGTAATCGACTTTAACTTGTGCGCCTGGACAAACTTCAACTTGTTCTGTGCCTTGTACGAAAGTGAATTTTCCTTCTTCCTTTAACTTTTGTGCAATTTTTTCTAGCATCGTTGCAAACTCTTGAACGTTTTGGACTTCTTTGTGCTTAATTAACACTTGAGTTACTGGTTTTGTTCGTTCCATAAAAATCCCTCCTTCGTATTTTTTACATTTATTATACCATTAATAGGAGTTGGAATATATTACGGAATTAGCAATAATATACAGTTATGTTCGACCAATGAAAAAGCTAGAAAGTATTTTAATCATACCTCCTAGCTTAATTCATTTAAGCTTCAACAAATGGCTGTTTCATCTTCATTAAACCGTAAATATAAAATACTAACCCACCAGTTGGTATGGAAAGGATTAATAATATTATAGCTAATCCAGTCTCACCTGCCCAACGGTATAACACGCGATACATGAAGTAATAATAAATAATGATTGATGCTAAAGATGCCAACCAACCGATAAGTGGAACAGACATCAACAACAGTAATACAACATAAATAATAATCCAAATTAACGCATCTTTTTTAACTTCTTCCATCGATTCTTTCTTTGACCCAAAAGCAAATAGCAAGTAAGTGTTTGCAATTGGAATCCACCCTAAAAAGGCTAAGTCTGATGGTCCATTTGTTTTTGCCGTATTATAAAATACAAGTGCAGAAAGAATATAGTAAATCAAAAAAATCAGTAAAATGCCAAGACCCAATGCCGCTAAAATTCCTAAAATAACACTATCGTCGCTGTAATTGTACATTTGTGACACCTCCTTTCCAATGTCGACAAAGTATCAAAAAAACCAATGTCACTATATGATATGCCGGTACATATTTATTTGCTTTTTTATAAAAATGATTTGAATTGCTCATTTCATTTAATTTATAAAAATTACTTTTTTCTTAAAAACATTTTTCTCAAGATGAAATCCATCGAATTAGCGAATCGAAGAAAACATTTAAATTCATCTAAAAAATAATAAAAATTTGATATATAACCCATAATTTACAAAAAGTTCAAAATTTAATATCGATAATAGTATATAATATAAGTGTGAACAAGTACTTGTACAATAAATATGAAGGAGGAATTGAAATGTTTGATTTAAGACCGTTTAATCGTAGAAATGAAGATTTGTTTGAACGATTTAGAAAGGCATTTGACGATGTGTTTAATCAAGATTTCCTACCAACGTTAAGTGAAGATTTCAAATCACTCCGCACAGATATTACTGAAAGTAAAGATGCTTACGTTGTACAAGCTGACTTACCTGGTTTCTCCAAAGATGATATTCAAATTGATATAGAAAATAATCAACTGACAATCCGTGCAAAACGTGATGATACAATGGAAGAACGAGACGAAGATAATCGCATCATTCGTAAAGAACGTCACTTCGGTGAGTTTGTTCGTTCTTTCTATATCGATAATGTCGATCAGGAAAAAATTGAAGCGACATTAGATAACGGTGTTCTGAAAATTATTCTTCCAAAAATCACACCGGATGATAATGGACCTTCAAAACGAATTCAAATTAAATAATCCCTTTTCAAAAATAATATCCCCACTACTTTGATATATATTACCAAAGAGGTTGGGACATATAGCTAATTTAATTAAGAATCAGTGAAGAAGCATAGTAAAAAAATGATATGCAACGAAAATTGATTGGAGTGACGGGGCGACTCCAACGGGAACAGCCCGAAACTCGAGAC
>JAAYHP010000110.1 GCA_012735355.1 Lysinibacillus sp.
ATTATTATTTACTTGTGATTAAGTTTGTTAAATATTTCACATAGTACTACTTTTGTTATTTTTTTGACTTTTATATAATTTTTTGCTGTCTGTATCATAATTTTTTTGAATGGCACAATGAAAAGTAAAGGAGAATGGGTTATGTCAGAAGAATTAGTGAATCAAGTTCAAGTAGAATCTACTTTGAACCAAGAGAAGCAAGATCTGCTGGATCAATTATTAAAACCTGAGGTACAAGAATCTGTAACATACTTAGTAGAGCAGCTACCGAAACTAACAGAAGTTGTAGGTCTTTTAACAAAAGCATACGATTTCGCACAACTTGTTGCAACAGATGATGTACTAAAGAACGATACAGTTAACGCTATAAAAGAAATGTCTGAACCAGTTGTTGGCTCTGTAAAGAGTTTAGCAGCTACTGCTATTGAAGCGAAGGATCGTGCGGATGAGTCTACTGAAGTGATTGGTTTATTCGGAGTTTTAAAAATGTTAAAGGATCCAGAAGTACAAAAATTGTTACGTTTTGCAAATGCTTTCCTACAAGTTTCAGCTGAACGAAAAAATCAATAAGGGTTTATTATCATAAAGTAAGGACGGAGGAATAATATGTCAAAGGAAATCGTCATCTTAGGTGCAGGCTATGGTGGTTTATTAACTGCTCTAACATTACGTAAACATATTAATAAAGATGAAGCCAAAATCACTGTGGTGAACAAATACCCAACTCACCAACTAATTACTGAGTTACATCGTCTTGCAGGTGGAACTATTTCTGAACAAGCTATATCATTCCCTCTAAAAAAATTATTTAAAGGAAAAGATATTGATACAGTTATTCAAGAAGTGAAATCTTTCAATGTAAATAATAAAGAAGTATTTTTAGCGAATGGTTCTGTATTATCTTATGATATTTTAGTTGTCGCATTAGGTAGCCAAACTGGCTTCTTCGGAATTCCTGGATTAGAAGAAAACGCGATGGTATTAAAGTCTGTAGATGATGCGAACAAAATATATAAACATATTGAAAGTAAGATTGCTTCTTACGCAAAAACAAAAAATATCGCAGATGCTACAATCGTTATCGGCGGTGGCGGATTAACTGGCGTGGAACTTGTTGGAGAAATCGTTGATAATGCACCAAATATTTGCGCTAAATATGCAGTTGACCCTAGCGAATTAAATATTAAACTTGTTGAAGCTGGTCCAAAAATCTTACCAGTTTTACCTGATGATCTAATTGAACGGGCTACAAAAAGTTTAGAAGCTCGCGGTGTTGAGTTCTTAACTGGATTACCTGTAACAGGTGTAGAAGACAACGTCATTTCATTAAAAGACGGTTCATCTATTACTGCTAACACATTTGTTTGGACTGGTGGCGTTGCTGCACTTCCAATCGTTCAAGAATCAGGGCTTGAGTGTGACCGCGGTAAAGCGATTATTGACGAATACTTACGTTCAAAATCTCATCAAGACGTATTCGTAGTAGGTGATGCTTCTGTTGCATTACCGGAAGACGGTGGCCGTCCATTATATGCACCAACTGCTCAAAATGCATGGCAAATGGGAGAATTCGCTGGATACAATATTTTTGCAACAATTCGAGGACAAAAATTGAAAGAATTCAGTCCAATTAACTCAGGTACTCTTGCGAGCCTTGGACGTAAAGACGGTGTAGCAACTGTTGGTCAAAACAATATTCCATTAAAAGGCCTTCCTGCTTCATTAATGAAAGAAGCAAGCCACGTACGTTACTTATCTCACATTAAAGCTTTATATGGATTAGCATATTAAAAAAGAGGTTGGGACAAAAGTAAAAACTCATCATTTTCTCTTAAAAGAAAATGATGAGTTTTTGATATTAAACTGAAAATTGATTTCCGTTCCGGGGACGCTTTCCACGGGCCCGACTCGAG
>JAAYHP010000111.1 GCA_012735355.1 Lysinibacillus sp.
GTAAAGTACTCATCGAAGTATCCTTTGATGCTTGCTTTACCGAATGTTATTATCAAGAATCCCTTGATATCAAAGGGTTTCAGCAGTTCTTAGATTTTACCAAAAAATATTTAGCCAAATACTCGTTAAAGTAAGCAGTAATAAGATAATTTTTTCGATAAAGTGAGCAGTAGAATCTTTAAATGGAGGTATGGGAGATGAGAGATCCGAAGAGGATTCCAAGGATTTTAACTCTGTTGTTCAAAATATAGGAGCAGCAACCGGATTTGCGATTTAATCAGTTAGTTCAAAATCTACAAGCCTTATATTCTCAACAAAATAACAACTTTGATAAAAGACATTTTTATGAAATGGATGGAGAGATTACTTACCAGAATTATTATATAGATTTATTTTACTTGGAGGATGACCAGTGGGAACAATTTTTAAGAGATTATTGGTCAGAAATCGAAGCAGAGTTGCAAGAGAGAGAAAAGCAAATTACTCCTGAAGTAATAGAAGAAGTTGTGCAACTATTTATTGAAGCAGGGATGATTGAAACAGAAGTATCAGATTCTTTAAAAGAAAGAATTCGGTTATTTTTGAAAAAGGAAAGCAAATGGTTAACCATTGACGCTCTGTTAATCGCCATTAAAACACTTTCCTTAACTGAACGAAAAGTACTTGTTGAAAAGATTAAAAGAATATGAATGACTAGAATCTTTATATAAAGTTTTAATGCTTCTAGCAATTAATATAGGTATTTTTTGGTAGTATGTTTATAAACCATTATGTATTATTAATGACAGTTGTATTGTATAAGGACTAACATTGAAAAATACGAAGAAAGACAGGTAGAGCTGTAAATGAAAAAAGTAGTAAAGGGGTAGCGTCAGGAAAATGCGGATTTACAACGCTAAGCACATTTTCGAGACGATTCCCCCATTTTTAACAACGTTAAGAAAATTTCAATGGTCTTAAAGAATCTAACGAGACCATTTTCTCGGAATTAAAATGGTATTCTCCTAGCAAATTAATATGTTCCCAACCTAGAGGCGACATATGGTGCAATAATTCTTCATTAAAACTACTAGCCTGTTTTTGATATTCAACTGCTTTTGTTAGGTGTAAGGTATTCCATATACTGATGGCATTAATGATTATGTTTAAGGCACTGGCCCTTTGCAATTGATGTTGTATAGTCCGTTCCCTAAGCTCACCTTGTTTTCCGAAGAAAATAGCTCTTGCTAATCCATTCATGGCTTCTCCTTTATTCAATCCTCTTTGTATTTTTCTTCTTAATGATTCATCCGATATATGATTCAAAATAAAGATCGTTTTTTCTATTCGGCCCATCTCACGTAAGGCCGAAGCCAAGCTGTTTTGTCTTGAATAGGAACCTAGTTTCCCCATAATAAGGGATGCTGAAACTGTTCCCTCTCTTATAGAATGAGCTAATCGCAAAACATCCTCATAATTTTCTTTAATGACCTTTGTGTTTATTTGTCCACGTAAAATGGCTTCTAATTTTGGATATTCACTTGCTTTATCTATTGTAAATAATTTTGAGTCTGATAAATCTCTTATTCTAGGAGCAAATTTAAATCCTAATAAATGAGTCAGTCCGAATATTTGGCCTGTGTAACCGGCCGTGTCTGTATAATGCTCTTCTATATTTAGATCCGTCTCATGGTGCAACAATCCATCCAAAACATGAATCGCATCCCTTGAATTTGTATGAATAATCTTTGTGTAGTAAGAAGAGAATTGATCACTAGTAAAACGGTAGATGGTGGCTCCTTTTCCAGTCCCGTAATGTGGGTTTGCATCTGCATGAAGTGATGAAACAC
>JAAYHP010000112.1 GCA_012735355.1 Lysinibacillus sp.
GATGGAAAGACATAATGTAATTAACGCAATATATACGAAAGCAGCTTTCTTATCTCTTTTCCATTGCAAACGTTCCAGCTTTTCACCATAACGGCGATAAGCTGCATAAATAAGAGCGCATAACATGAAAAACATTGTCCACTCTTGCATAAACGTGAAGAAAGGATGAAGTGGACCTAAAGGAAATGTATATTCTGGAACATATCCTTTAATAATTAATTCAATGAGTCCTAATTGAATGATAAAGAATGCATAAAACAAAATAAGGTGCATCACACCACTTTTTCGATCTTTAAATAATTTACTTTGTCCAAGTACATTAATCCAAAAGTTTTCAAACCGCTCTTTAAAACTTATATCTAGCTCTTCTTTTTTTCCGAGTTTGATATATGCTAATCTTGTTTTCACCGCATATGCAAACAAATAAACTGAATACAAAACGATGATGATGAATAGTATTAAGTTCGCTAGCAAAAGACCGCTCATATATACTCCCCCCTAAGTATTTGTCTTGCTTGAACATATCCACTAATTTTCTCCAGTTATATGCTTCATTTTAAATTATGAATGAGCATTCAGTCAACACTGATGACAGAAATTTTTGAATATTTTTTTGATATTAATAACTTTATAAATAAGTTGGATAAGAAAGTCAAACTAGCCGGTGCCAAAATAAAAAAAATCCCCAACACTTCACATTGAGTTTAGAGATTTTTTTAACAAAAATCATTTTATTTAAATACTTCGCCGCTACGAATATATTCTACATCTTTCACCTTTAAACGATGGTTCACCGTTCGTGCTGCCACAAACAAATAATCTGACAAGCGATTTAAATATTTTTGAGTAACTGCTGGCACATCTTCCACTTCATTCATCAACGTCACGACATTTCGTTCCGCTCTTCGCGTAACCGTTCGCGCAATATGAAGAGTTGCTGCTGCTGGTGCCCCACCTGGTAAAATAAAACATTTTATTGATGGAACTTCTTCTGAAAGAATGTCAATTCTTTTTTCTAGCGTTTCAACACATTCTTCTTGCAATTTATATTTTCGATCTTTCATCACATTTGCTAAATCGCCACCACAATCAAATAATTCGTGCTGAATTCTTTCTAAGTCAGCTAATAAATCTTGAAATAGCTTCGGATCTAATTCCGTTATCGCTTTGCCAATAAATGAATTAAGTTCATCGATTGTGCCGTAAGCTTCTACGCGAACGTGATCTTTACTTACTCGCCCTCCAATTAAACTCGTTGTACCTTTATCCCCTGTTTTTGTGTAAAGTTTCATCATTCCATCTCCCTTTTATAAATTTGAATTGCTTCTACCGTCGTTTCAAAAACTCCTTTGCCAATCACCTTACCTACTTCTGTAAGAGGCCCAGCGTATTGCATTAGTTCCCCTTGTTGGGTTGCTGCAATAAGCAAACTATCTGTTGGTGTGCCTGTTGCAATGGTGTTGGATAGTTTATCAACAATATTTTCTGATTGCAACGCTTTCGATTTTGCTTCCGTCGCCGTCATCATTCCTTGTACGAAGGCTTCATCGGAAAGTTTTCCATTGATGATAACCCATGTATTAATGGTACCGATTGATTCATATGCTGTTCGTTCGAAAGCCCTAGAAACATCGATAGCACCGCCAATTCCTGCTGTCACAATGACGATAAGGCTTCCGAAAGATGCCGGGTACTCCTTGATTACCGCTTTTTTCGTATCGACCGCTGTCATCATTCCTACTGTATTCGTCGGTGAAAATCCTTTATGAATAATATATTGCAGAAATTCAGTCTTAACGTTATCTATATTGTATTCTTGTGGAACAGTTCGGTTTAGGAACGTAGCATACCAACCTAATCCAGCATTATGAACTGCGGAGGAAAGTACCTTTAAAGGAAACTCAGCAATAAAGGCGATAAAATCTTCTCCAACTCGAATATTTGCTAAGGAAACGTGCTTTTCCTTCCCTCTTTCCTCTAAATCAGGCAAAATCGTCATTTGTGGTTTTGGCTGTTCCGGATGGGCTTGAGTTGAAATTCGAGCTTCGTACACGTCCATAATTTGTTGTTCGATAACAACTTCATGGGGCTCACCATAGGCTTTCACCTTTCCTTTTTCCATTAATAAAAGATGATCACAATAAAGAGAAGCTAAGTTAATATCATGAAACACCGATACAACCGTTAATCCATTCTCCGTTACTTCTTTTCGAATCATATCTAAAATTTGCTTTTGATGGGCGATATCTAAATGGTTTGTCGGTTCATCTAACAACAAAAGCCTTGAGGATTGGGCTAAAGCTTGGGCGATAAACACCCGCTGTCTTTCCCCACCGGATAAAAATTCTAAATATGCATTTTCAAATTTCTTCACATCTGTCAATTCCATCGCTTTTACAACCGCTGTTTCATCTTCCTCTGACCAGCTGGAGAAAAACCCCGTTTGATGGGGATAGCGACCAATGGCAACCGTTTCTTTTACAGTCGTTGAAAAGGCGTTCGTTTGCATTTGGGGAAGAACGGTCATTTTTTTCGCTAATTGACGAGATGTCAAATTTAGAATATTGTCTCCGTCGATATATACATTCCCTGAAGTTGGTTGTAAAATGCCGCTTACCATTTTTAACAGCGTGGATTTTCCACAGCCATTCGGGCCAAGAATTCCAAGAAACTCTCCTTTCTCTACTTGAAAGGAAATATTATGTATAATCGGGGTTTGTTGATAACCGCCTGAAATTTGTTCTACCTTTAGCACACAAATCCCCCTTTACTTTCGTCGTTGTTTATAGAAAATGTAAGCAAA
>JAAYHP010000113.1 GCA_012735355.1 Lysinibacillus sp.
ACATAATCGGCACATCGTGGAATCCTGCTTCATCGAGAGCTTCACGAATAGCAATGACAAAGCCATCCATCATGTTGGATGGTGCGATAATGTCCGCTCCTGCTTCAGCTTGTGATACTGCTGTACGGGCTAACACATCAAGGGATGGGTCATTTAAAATCTTTTCCCCTTCTACAAGCCCGCAATGACCATGGTCTGTAAATTCACATAAACAAGTATCGGCGATCACCATTAATTCAGAATGGCGAGCTTTAATTTGACGGATTGCCTTTTGCACAATACCGTGGTCATGGAAAGCTCCTGTACCAGTCGCATCCTTCTCAGCTGGAATACCGAATAAAATCACCGCAGGAATTCCTAATGCCACTACTTCATCGATTTCCGCATCTAAATTGTCTAATGACAATTGGTACACACCAGGCATCGATGATACAGGGTTTTTAATGTTTTCACCCTCAATAACAAAAATCGGATAAATTAAATCTTCTTTATGCAAGTACGTTTCTTTTACCATTGCCCGAATCGTTGCATTTTGGCGTAGTCTTCTATGTCTTTGAAAATGTAATTGAGTCACTTGTTTTTCTCTCCTTTAACAATCTCTTCAATAACAGATTGCATCGTATATTTCTTTGGTTGGTATGTAACTTGTGCTCCATGCTTTTCAAGAGCCTTCGTCGTAACATGACCAATGCTTGCAATCGTCACTTCATGCCAACCTATAGTTGGTACGACAAATTTTTCATAACAATCAACTGCAGAAGGGCTAGCGAAGATAATCACTGGATTACAGTTCGATTCAATCGTATTTTTCAATTGATTAATGTACTTTTCATCTTCCACCGTTGTATAAACGTTCCATTCCGTAATGGAAAAGGGTAATCCTGTTCTCAATGTATCCTTCGCCTTCTCTCCGCGAATAAATAAACATGTTGGATTCTCTCCAGAAACAAATGGGAATTCTTTTACGAACACATCGGCACTATAAATGGTTGGCATAAAACTTACTTGAAAGCCATTTCGCTCTAATAACTCCGCCGTTCTTTCCCCGACCGCTGCAATTTTTCCAAGGAAATGAGATGAATCCATTCGATAGCGATTCATCTTTTTACAGAAGTATTCTACACCATTTTGGCTCGTAAAAATAAGCCATTCATAAGTTTTAGCCGATTCCAACAATATTAAATCATTGAACTGAATAAGTTCTACGGTTTTAATGAGCGGACAAACAACAACATTTCCACCGTAAGACTGAATCTGTTCTGTAACGGTCGTTGTTTTTTGAGAACCTGTTAAAATGATGGTTTTCCCTTCTAAAGGTTTATGCATCATTCTCCGCCTTCACTTTTTGAATTAGCTCATAAGCTCCTTGCTCTGTTAACAGTTTCGCCAACTTCTCACCTGTTTCTTTTGGTTCCGTTCCAGTAACAGTTTCTTTATAGAAAATGGAAGCATCAGGCGCTGCTACAAGCCCCGTTAACGTAATGTTGTCCCCATCAACTGTTGCATATCCTGCAATCGGAACTTGACACCCTCCATCCATCGCCGCTAAAAATGCTCTTTCAGCTAAAGCTGCTTTCGAAGTATTTTCATCAGTAATTTTAGCTAGTTCGATAAGCAGTTCTTCATCATCTTCTCGACACTCAATACCTAATGCTCCTTGTGCTACAGCTGGTAAACAAATATTTATATCTAAGTATTCCGTTACGACATCATCGGACCAACCCATTCGTTTTAATCCTGCAGCAGCAAGAATAATCGCATCATAGTCTTCCGTCTCTAGCTTTTTCAAGCGAGTATCGATATTCCCGCGTATCCACTTAATTTCCAAATCAGGGCGAACTTGTAAAAGCTGAGCACTGCGTCTTAGCGAACTTGTTCCTACAATGGCTCCTTTAGGTAGATCGTTAAATTTTACATGACCTTTCGAAATAAAAGCATCACGAGCATCTTCTCGTGGAGGAATACATCCAATCATTAATCCTTCCGGAAGAACAGCCGGCATATCTTTCATGGAATGTACCGCAAAATCAATTTCTTTATCGAGTAATGC
>JAAYHP010000114.1 GCA_012735355.1 Lysinibacillus sp.
AAAAGGAACGGGGATTGTGTTGCAAAATCGGGGTAGTTTCTTCTCGCTAGATGAAAATCATGTGAATCGCCTGGAGCCAAGAAAGCGTTCCTTCCATACGTTGAATCCGGCGATGTTGGTGAAAGATGGTCGACCGGCGCTTGTGTATGGCACGATGGGCGGAGAAGGGCAACCGCAGACACTCTCGCTGCTTGCAACGCGGATTGTGGATTATGGGATGAATGTGCAGGAAGCGATTGAAGCCCCAAGATTCCTTTATGGGCGCACGTGGGGAGCGACTTCCAATACATTGAAGGTGGAGAGCCGGGTGCCGGAAGAGGTCGTTTCGAAGTTGGAGAGCTTCGGGCATACGGTGGAAGTGTTGGATGAGTTTACGGATTTGATGGGGCACGCCGGGGCGATTTGGATTGATGAGAAGGGCGTGAAGTATGGCGGTGCTGATCCCCGAGGCGATGGCGTGGCGCTAGGGTATTGATGTTGTCGGCCTGGGTGATAAAAACTGGAGGGAGGGATATCCAGAGCTTTAACCAGAGTGAAGGGCAATATCTTCACAAAAGGGAGCAATATTGCCACAAATGGGGGCAATAATTTCACAAAGTAGGGCAATAACAGCTGGAGAGGACGGTATGTTCAAAACAGGAGAATTCACATTTGAAATTTCTCCTGTTTTTTCTTGTATTATAATGGGAATAAATACCTATTAGATGATAATTTCATCACATAATGAAATTGCGAATTGAAAGGAAAAGTTCTAAATAAAAAAATTAGAGCAATATTTATTGGGGATGTTCGATTTGATCTTCTACAGTACCACCTACAATATCAATTGCATTAGCAATTGTCGTTCGGAATCCAGCATAGTCAACAATTAATTCTAGTTGTTGATCGGCAAATGCTATATGAAAACCCTTACATTTGTCAATGAAATCTTTACTTTTATTAAATATTTTAGGTGAATTGAAACATAGTAAAGCCAGAAAGCGGTAAAGATATGATGATATTTTGTCTATTGAACAGAGAATTTGAATAAAAAATATGATTAGTGATGATAAAAAGGCATAATTCCATGTACGATGGAATCATGCTTTTTTTGAAGTTAGATAATCATCTATATTTCGGGGGATATTATGATAAAAATTATGGCTGATTCAACATGTGATTTGTCTGATGAAATTTTAGAGAAGTACGATATTAGTGTAGCACCATTAACGATAAACATAGATGGTAATATATATAGAGACCGGGTAGATATCCAGCCAGATGAATTTTATGGGATATTGGAAGATTTACCAGAGTTTCCAACGACGTGAATGCCAAGCCCGACGGAATATTTAAAAATCATAAATGAAGCCGTTGAAGATGGGGTAAAAGAAATACTATGTATATGCATGTCAAGTGGGACAAGCGGCGCCTATCAATCAGCGGTTGTAGCGAAAGATTATTTTTATGAGGAAAATCCGGGAGCAGATGTAAAAATTCATGTAGTCGATTCAAAATGTATGAGCCATGGAAGTGGCTGGCTTGTTTTGAAAAGTGCAATGATGAGAGAACAAGGGGCTTCTTTTGAAGAAATTATTGCTTTTAATGAAAACTATTGTAAAAAGGTGAAGCATTTCCTTTCCGTAGCTGATTTGAGTCATTTAATAAAGAGTGGTAGGCTTTCGAATGCAGGTGCCTTTATTGGGAAACTCCTTATGTTAAAGCCAATTATGACGATGAAAAATGGAAGAGGCGCCATCGTTGGAAAAGAAGGAGGATTGAAAAGAGTCCTTCATCATTACACACAAGAATTTATGAAAAGAATGGACGGGGCAATCACCGATTTTATTATTATTGGTTATACGTCCGATATTAAAATTGCTGAAAAACTAAAAGCTAAACTTCAATTAGAAACAAATTTCACGGGTGAAATTCATATAATGCAAATGGGCGTTTCGGTTGGCACTCACGTAGGTTTAGGTGCCATTTCTATGTTTTTTGTAGAAAAGTGAATTCACTCAAATGTTTTCTAGATGTGGAGTAAACGTCAAAATAGATGAAAACTATCATCATATGAGTTAGCGTCATTCAATAAAGCTAGGGATTTCAAACATCATGGAATCCCCTAGCTTTTTTTAAAGCACTTCTACTTTGTCCCAACAACTCGTCCGCCTTCATCTTCCCAACGATCGATATCCCAAAAAAAATCATCTAAATAAGGATTACTTAACAAGCTTTATCATCCCTTTTTCCTTATTATATGAAAAGTGTGTGGTTTCGTTCATAGATAACACCTAAACCATTACTAGAAAAGCCAAGTGCTAAAATTATTAAAAAAATGAGAAAAGTCCCACTATAAAATTACTTTTTGCTGTAAAATGTTGCTACGGGATAGAGAAAGAGAATCGTATAAAGACAAAATCACAAGGGGGATGAACACATGGCAAAACAGAGAGAGATTTTTATTGCCTTTTTCCGTTCAGGGATTTTGGGATTTGGAGGAGGACCTTCCACAATTCCGCTCGTGCTAAAAGAAGTGGTCGATACTTTTCAAATGATGACAAATGAAGAATTTGCTGACGTGTTAGCTATTGGGAATACATTGCCCGGCCCGATTGCCACAAAAATGGCCGGCTATATCGGCTATCGGGTAGGCGGCTGGCTTGGGCTCATTAACGCATTAATCGCAACAATCCTTCCAACGGTTATTTTGATGATTGTGTTTTTAGCAACGTTAAAACAATTTAAAGATTTTGATTTTGTAAAGGGGATGACGAATGGTGTCGTTCCAGTTGTAGCGGTGATGCTTGGAGTGCTCACATGGGATTTTCTTAAAAAATCAAAGAAGTCTCTTGGTTGGAAAATTGGTGGCTTGATCCTCATTTTATCCATCGTTGGAATGCTCCTTTTAAAACTTCACCCAGGTCTTATCATCGGAGCATTACTTCTCGTAGCACTGCTTTTACCGGTGAAGAAGGAGGAGAGTAGTGAATGATAAACGTGCAATTATTTTTAGCCTTCTTCTACCTATTATAATAATTTAAATGTGAAGTGAATAATGTTACTAAGGTTGTGGATATGTTCATAAAAACCGAGAAAATCTGGGGTGGATGTGGATACTGTCACAAAAACTGAAGATTCTGCCACAAAATCTGTTGATATGCTCACAAAACTCGTGAATAACTAAGGTGTAGGTGTGAACATTGTCACAAAAATCGGAAGAATTGCCACAAAATCTGTAGATATGTTCATAAAATCCGTAGATATAGTCAAAAAAAGTGGATATCCGGGACAGATATAAACACTGTCCCAAAATATATCCACAATTCAGCTTTGAATCTATCAAACGACGGCCATTTTTTCAGCCGCACCAACTACATTCACCCAAACCGTATCGCCAATTCTTACAGGGCAATGCATATCTGTAATCAAATGAATTTCCTCACCGCCAACCTCTACAATGGCATGTACTTCTCGCCCTTGGAACAACAGGTTTTTCACAATGCCACGCAATCCACAACCTGCATCCGACAGATGGAATTGCTCCGGTCGCACAGGGCACAGCCCCGCTAACTTAAAGGATTTATCCACATCTGGCATTATCCACGTCACGTCAGGTGCATCCATAGGTGTAAATTCATCTCCATGCCAAACACCTTTCATCATATTTGCCTTACTAATAAAGGTCGCGACAAATTCCGTCTTTGGATGGAAGTAAATTTCTTTCGGAGTTCCGACTTGCTCAATTAAACCATCTTTCATTACAACGATCTTATCCGCCATCGCGAGGGCTTCACTTTGGTCGTGGGTCACATACACGATAGATGTTTTAATTTGGCGATGAATGAGCTGAATTTCATTGCGTAATTCAATTCGTAACTTCGCATCTAAACTACTTAACGGCTCATCCATTAATAAAAGTGCAGGGGAGGGGCTCAACGCACGTGCAATCGCCACTCGCTGTTTTTGTCCCCCGGATAATTCGCTTGGCATCCGGTCTGCTAAATGGCTCAAGCCTACAATTTTCAACATCTCTTCCACCCGAGCATCCGCATTTTTCTTCAGCTCGGAACTAACAAATCGATGATGTTTCAACGGAAATTTCACTTGCTCTTTCACTTTCATATGAGGCCATAACGCAAAGGATTGAAATACAAGGCCGATATTGCGCTTCTCAGGAGGCATAAAGCTAGATTCCGATGCCACTGTTTCTCCGTTCATCAATAACTCGCCTTCAGAAGGAGTCTCGAATCCGGAAAGCAAGCGTAACAATGTCGTTTTTCCGCATCCAGAAGGACCGACAATGGCAACAAACTCTCCGTCTTCGATCGTTAAATTGATTCCCTTTAAAGCTTCGAAAGAACCGAAACGTTTTTTAATGTTCACTAGTTCAGTTTTCATTTAATTTTACTCTCCTTTGCCAAACATAAATAAAGCCATAAACCATTGCAGCGAGAATTCCCATAAACATTAGTGTAATGACAGAAAAGGCAGTCGAATAAGTTGTGTAGCCTGCTTGTTCAAAGTTAAAAATAATGACACCGATCG
>JAAYHP010000115.1 GCA_012735355.1 Lysinibacillus sp.
CCACAGCCCATTCGTTCTTCAAAAGATAAATAACCTTTCTTTTCTGCATACATCGACTCTAAAGCTCTTAACATCGGAAGTGGTCCACAAGAGTAAAACACATCAAAATCCGGTTTCAATTCATTTAATAAATCTGTTACGAACCCCTTAAATCCTTTGGAACCATCATCGGTTACAAAATATGTTTCACCGAGGGCCGTAAACTCTTCTTCATAAAATGCCACATCTTCTGTTTGGAAACCAAACACGTGGATCGTACGAACTTCCCGGGCATTTAACTGTTTGGAAAGTTCATAAAGTGGAGGTACACCGATACCGCCCCCAACAAGAAGAGCTGTACCTCCTTTTGGAACCGCTTCTACAGGGAAGCCGTTACCAAGGGGGCCTAGTACATCAACAATATCTCCAACTTGCTTTTGAGATAAAACTTGCGTTCCCCTACCTCCAGCACGGTAAATAACCGTAAATTCTCCTGATTCTTTTTGAATATTAGCTATACTAATTGGTCGTCTTAAAAGTGGCTCAAACGTATCTGTAACTCGTATATGAACAAATTGTCCAGGATTCATATCCTGAACAATTTGACCTTGAAGAGTAAGTTCAAATATGTTTCGAGCGATTTCAGTTTGACGAACGACAGTCATGCCTTCTTGTCTAATCATGAATATACCCTCCGCTTTTGGCATTATCTAAAACGAAATCCATTAAGCTTCCTTATAAACAATATTCCCTTCGAAAATTGTCATAATCGGCCAACCCTTCACATTCCAACCATGGAAAGGTGTATTGCGACCTTTCGTGTAAAACTCTTCTACATTAATAGTTTGTTCTTTATTTAAATCGATAATTGTTAAGTCTGCAGAAGCACCAACTTTAATTTTTCCATATGGAAGATCGAATATTTCAGCTGGTTTCACTGTCATCCAATCCACCAATTGTTTTAATGTAAATATGCCCGTTTCAACGAATTTTGTATAAAGTAATGGGAAAGCTGTTTCAAACCCAACAATTCCGAATGGAGATCCAACCATGCCACAGCATTTTTCTTCTTCTGTATGTGGAGCATGGTCTGTTGCAATACAATCGATCGTACCATCTAAAAGTCCTTCAATTAATGCTTTTTTATCTTCAGAAGCTCTGAGCGGCGGATTCATTTTCCAATTCGCATCGTCACTTGGAATATCCATTTCATCAAGTAAAAGATGGTGTGGACAAACTTCTGCTGTTACGCGAATGCCCGCTCTTTTCGCATCTCTTACAGAACGTACAGATTCTTTAGTTGATACGTGACACACGTGATATCTTGCTCCCGCCGCTTCCGCAAGCAATACGTCACGAGCAATTTGTACCGATTCACAGATCGATGGAATTCCTGGTAAACCTAATTCCTTATTTCTAATTCCTTCATGCATCACACCATCATAAATTAGTGAATTATCTTCGCAATGGGCAACAACAACAGCATCCACTTTTGCTGCATCTAGCATTTGTTCATACATTGTTGATGCTAGTTGAATTCCAACCCCGTCATCGGAAAAGGCAACGGCACCATGTTTCTTTAGTTCAGCAATGTTAGTACGAGTTTCTCCAGCTTCATCAACCGTAAGTGATCCGTAAGGAAGGACACGAACGATAGCACTTTTTTCAATCAAACTTTTAATGTGCTCAAGGTTTTCTACAGAATCAGGAACAGGTTTTGTATTTGGCATCGCACATATTGTTGTAAAGCCACCTTTCGCAGCAGAACGTGTACCTGTTTCAATCGTTTCTTTATGTTCAAAGCCCGGTTCTCGTAAATGAACATGAACATCTACAAAGCCTGGGGAAACGAAATTTCCTTTTCCATCAATCACTTCTGCATTTTCAGGTTTTTCCCCACCAATTGCGCTAATTTTTCCATCTTCAATCGTAATGCTTGTTTCAACAAGCTCCCCTTGCTCACTTAATAGTTTGATATTTTCAATATATTTTGCCAACGTTATCTCTCCTTTAAAATTGTTTCAAGAATAGCCATTCGGATAAATACACCGTTTCGTACTTGCTCGAAAATTCTGGAACGCTCACATTCAACTAATTCTGAAGCAATTTCTACATCGCGGTTCACTGGAGCAGGATGCATAATTATTGCGTGATCTTTCATTTTACTTTCCCGTTCAAAGGTTAAACCATATTCTTTATGGTATTCTTCCTTAGTAAAGTTTGCATTCACTCGATGGCGTTCATGTTGAATGCGAAGTAACATAATCACATCACTTTCTTCAATTAGACCATTCCATGAATGATGTGCTTCAAAATCTCCAGCCCATTCTGGTGGACATAGGAAATTGACATTGACACCTAGACGTTGTAAAGCAATTGCATTGGATTTCGCAACGCGGCTATGGGTAATATCACCTGCAATCGTTACATTTAACCCTTCAAACTTACCGAATTCTTTATAAATCGTATATAAATCTAGTAAGCTTTGGGAAGGATGCTGACCTGTTCCATCGCCGCCATTAATAATCGATAAATTGATCCCCTCTAATAATTCGTTATAATACTCGTCATGTTTTTCACGAATAACGACTGCGTCTAATCCTATCATCTCTAACGTTTTTACAGTATCGTACAAAGATTCACCTTTTAAAGTGCTTGAAAAATCCGCATCAAAAGGAATGACTGTACATCCTACTTTTCTTTCAGCCATTTCAAAACTTGTTTTCGTTCGAGTACTTGGTTCAAAGAAAAGGTTCGCTACTGTATAAGTACGATCGAGCTGTGGTGTTGCTCCTTGTTCAAATTCACTAGCTCGATTAAGAATTGTCATCACATCATCATTTGTTAAATGTTCCATTGAAAGTAAGTGTTTCATTTTATTTTTTCCTCCTATATAAAAGTTAAGCCCTTGCATATCGCAAGGCTTAGGAGGCACGACAAGTAGCACTTGTCATATGTCCCCTTTTTTGCCTCACTGGACAAATCCTTAAAAGGTTTTTTATTATTCATTTTCTTCTAATTCAACTATTTTTTTATCGCGACCTGGAAGGATAAGGTTTAATATAACACCAACAATCGCGGCTAAAGCCATACCTTCAATCGCAAAAGATTCTGTAAATCTTAACGCTGCTCCACCAATTCCTACTACTAAAATCACAGATGCTATAACCATGTTGCGGTTATTACCGAAATCTACATTGTTTTCAACAACCATGCGGAGACCACTAGACGCAATAATCCCGAATAGTAGGATAGAAATTCCGCCGAGTACAGCTGTTGGAATCGTTTGTACTAATGCCATTGCTTTTCCGAAGAAGGAGAATAGAATGGCAAGCACTGCTGCGCCAAAAATAACGTATACTGAAAATACTTTCGTAATCCCTAACACACCGATGTTTTCACCGTAAGTTGTTTTCGGCGGTCCACCAACAAGGGCGCTCACAAATGTTCCTAATCCATCTCCTAGTAATGAGCGGTGTAAGCCTGGATCTTTTATGTAGTTGCGATTTACAATTTTCCCTAATACTAGTTGGTGTCCAATATGTTCGGAGATTGTTACAATAACGATTGGTACCATTGCCAGTAAAATTTTCGATGTAATTGTAATTTCATAATGAACACCTGGTATTAAAAAGTCTGGTAGCGCAAACCAACTTGCTTCATTTACTTTTGTAAAATCTACAATTCCAATGATTGCAGAGTATATATAGCCAACAATTAATCCTAAAAGAATCGGCATTGTGCTTAAAATATTTTTAAAGTATACGTTAAATATAATCGCAGCAAAGAGGGTTACTAATGCTGCAGAAAAATGCCAGCCACTATATTGTTTTACCAATTCTTCTTCCCCTGTAATTGGGTTCACTTGTTCAACAGTAATGTTCATTGCCATATCTACCGCTGTTCCTGCAAGTCCTAACCCGATAACCATGATGACAGGACCAACAACAACTGCCGGTAACAAGTTCATTAACCATTTGTAACCTGTTTTATAAATTAATAAGGATACTAACCCGTAAACTAACCCTACTGCCATCGCACCGATCATCGCATTTCCTGGGTTGATACTTGCTCCATTATCATCTAGGCCTGCGACTAATATAATTGGTGCAATGAAAGCAAAGGAAGAACCTAAGTAAGCTGGTACTTTAAATTGTGTTATCAGTAAGAAAATAATTGTTGCAATTCCACTTGTAAGTAAAGCAATCGCTGGGCTCAGTCCAACTAGTTGTGGAACTAAAATTGTTGATCCGAACATTGCAAACATATGTTGGAAACTTAATGTTACGAGTTGACCGTTAGACGGCTTTTCATTGATGTCAATCACTTTTGTCATAGGTGTTACCTCTCAATCTTTCGTTAATTTTTGTGTAGAGTTACGTTGTCTTCACCGTCTACTTCAGTTAATCGAACAACGATTCTTTCGGTGCTAGCTGTCGGAATATTTTTCCCAACGTAATCAGCTCGAATTGGCAGTTCTCTATGTCCTCTATCAATTAATACCGCTAATTGAATTTGAGCTGGACGACCTAAGTCCATAATGGCATCTAATGCTGCCCGGACCGTTCTACCTGTATAAAGAACGTCATCGACAACGACAATTTTTTGATCCTTTACGACATAATCAATTGCCACTTGCTGAACACGCGGTTCTTGATCTTCAAACTTTGTCGATAAATCATCTCGATATAATGTAATATCTAACTCTCCGGTGCGAACTTTTTTCCCTTCGATTTTTTCAATTTTTTCAGCCAATCTTTTTGCAAGATAAGCTCCTCGTGTTTTAATTCCAACTAAAATCACACCATCAATACCTTTATTTCGTTCAATAATCTCGTGGGCGATCCTTGTTAAAGCCCTGTTCATTGAAGGTGCGTCGAGAATTTCTGTTATTTGTGTCATCTTGCTCCTCCTTAAAGTAGTTTGTTCAATATTCACGATTAGTTTGCATAAAAAAACCTCCTAAGCGTCCGCTTAAGAGGTTGGATAAACGTATAAAATAGTATGTTAGAAAAATATTATTAAATCATTATTCTAGAAAAGTATATACTACACCCTAAAATGGGCGCAATTTTTCCTTATAATGAATGGATATAATTATTCCAACATATATTTTTTACCTTCTCAGCCTCTCTGGACTGCCATTAAAGGTGAATATTTAATTTTTACTGTTGTCAAGTATAAGACTAAATTCGACCGACGTCAACCCTCTTCTCGTAATTTTTCAAGTAATGTTAAAAAATCTTCAGGAAGGGGTGTTTCAAATTCTAAATATTCTCCAGTTCTTGGATGAATAAATCCTAAAACACCTGCATGCAATACTTGTCCACCAAAATCAATCGTTTTTTTCGGACCATATTTAGGGTCACCAACTAACGGATACCCGATATAGTTCATATGCACACGGATTTGATGGGTTCTTCCTGTTTCAAGTCGACATTCAACTAAAGTATAATTCCCAAAACGTTCTAATACTTGGAAATGGGTTACTGCATGTTTCCCATTATCAACAATCGCTTGTTTCTGTCGGTCTTTCGGATCCCTACCAATCGGTGCATCAATCGTTCCTTTATCGTGGGGGATATGTCCATGAACTAATGCTGTATATTTACGAGTAACAGTTTTATTCACTAATTGTTCAACAAGGGATGTGTGGGCCATATCATTTTTGGCAACCATCAATAAACCGCTCGTGTCTTTATCAATTCGATGAACAATTCCAGGCCTTAATATCCCATTAATACCAGATAAATCTTTACAATGATACATTAAACCATTAACAAGAGTCCCTGTCATATGACCTGGCGCCGGGTGAACTACCATTCCTCTCGGTTTATTCACAACTAACACATCTTGGTCTTCATAGACAATATCTAAATCTAGATTTTCAGGAATCACTTCCAAAGGTTCCGGTTCAGGAACGTCTACTTCAATCACGTCCCCTTCTTTTACTTTATATTTAGCTTTTACATCTTGGCCGTTTACTGTTACAAGTCCTTCTTGAATCCAACTCGAAATTTGCGTTCTAGACCATTCAGGCTCAATGATGGATAAAGCTTTATCAATTCGTTCTCCCGCACGTTCTGCTTCAATTGTTATCGTTACAACTGTCATTGTTTCACCTTTTTCTTTTCTATTTGATCTTCTTTTAAAATAACAAAGATCAACATAATTACAGAAATCGTCAGAGCTGCATCCGCAATATTAAAAATAGGAAAGTCGTAGCGAATAATCGGAATTAACACGTCGATAAAATCGACAACCTCTCCACGAAAAATTCTATCAATAAAATTGCCAATTGCTCCCCCTAATAAAATCATTAAACTAATAGCAAAAAGCGGTTTATTTTTCGCTTCTTTATGAAAATAATAAATAACGCCGATAATTACAACAATCGTTACAATGTAGAAGATCCACATTAGACCTTGAAGCATTCCCCAAGCTGCCCCGCGATTCCGATGACTTAAAACTCCTAACCACGTGTCTAAAAGAGGGATTCTTTCACCAATTTCCATATTTTTTACGATAAACCATTTTGATATTTGATCAATGATAACGATTAAAAATGCTATGCTATAGTACCTCAACACTTGATTTCCCCCGTTTACCTATATATCTTCCCTATTCTAACATATTCCTTCTAAGTTTACAGTGAAAGTACCGCTTAATATTAATCATTTTATACAAATAATAACAAATACAAACTTAGTAAAATAAATACAGGACTGTCTTGAAAGAAAAAAAGAGGTTGGGACAAAAGTAAAAACTCATCATTTTCTCTTAAAAGAAAATGATGAGTTTTTGATATTAAACTGAAAATTGATTTCCGTTCCGGGGACGCTTTCCACGGGCCCGACTCGAG
>JAAYHP010000116.1 GCA_012735355.1 Lysinibacillus sp.
GTTGTGTTGATGTCTTCAAAACCTTGGCTCAAGCATTATCCAGCAGAAATACCGCATCATTTGACTTATGAAGAAATTCCGGTTCAAACATTTTTAACAAGAGCTTACGAGAAGCATCCTAACAAATGCGCTATCCATTTCATGGGTAAAGAATTGGATTATAAGGAACTCTATGAATCTGCATTAAAGTTTGCTAACTATTTGCGATTTTTAGGAGTGGAAAAGGGCGATCGAGTAGCCATCATGCTTCCGAATTGTCCGCAAGCAGTTATCGCTTATTACGGTATATTATATGCGGGGGGAATTGTTGTTCAAACAAATCCACTATATACCGAGCGGGAATTACAATATCAAATGCTGGATTCTGAAGCTAAAGTTATTTTGGCGTTGGATATTTTATATCCAAGAATAATGAAAGTTATTCATCAAACAAAGATTGAAAACGTTATCATTACAGGCATCAAAGACTATCTTCCGTTTCCAAAAAACCTTATTTATCCATTCATTCAAAAGAAACAATATGGTTTTAGTGTGAAAGTTGAACATCGCGGTCAGACTCACTTATTTACTGAAATTTTGAGAATTGAACAGCCTAAACCAATTGATGTACCTTTTAATTTTGAAGAAGATTTAGCCCTTCTCCAATATACGGGAGGAACAACTGGTGTACCAAAAGGCGTTATGCTAACACATAAAAATTTAATCGCCAATACGATGATGTGTGATGCATGGCTATTTAAATGTGAGGAAGGAAAAGAAGTTGTATTAGGGCTATTGCCATTTTTCCATGTATATGGAATGACAACAGTTCTTATTTTATCTATTATGAAATCAAATAAAATGGTGCTACTACCAAAATTTGATGTGGAACAAACATTAAAAACTATTGATAAGGAAAAGCCGACTCTATTCCCTGGAGCACCAACGATGTATATTGGTTTATTAAATCATCCGGACTTAAAGAAATACGATTTAACTTCCATTAAAGCTTGTATTAGTGGTTCTGCACCATTACCTGTGGAAGTGCAAGAAAAGTTTGAAGAGATTACAGGTGGTAAACTTGTAGAAGGATACGGTTTAACAGAAACATCACCGGTAACTCATGCGAATTTTATTTGGGGCAAAAGAGTCGTTGGTTCAATTGGTGTACCATGGCCAGACACGGAAGCTGTTATTATGAAACAAGGTGAAAATGAGATTTTACCTCCTGGAGAGGTTGGAGAAATTGCAATTCGCGGTCCACAAGTAATGAAAGGCTATTGGAATCGACCAGAAGATACAGCGATGTCTTTCGTCGATGGTTGGTTTTTAACGGGTGATTTAGGCTACATGGATGAGGAAGGTTATTTCTATGTAGTCGATCGTAAAAAAGATGTGATAATCGCTGGAGGATTTAATATTTATCCTCGTGAAGTTGAAGAAGTATTGTATGAGCATGAAGCAGTTCAAGAATGTGTCGTTGTCGGTGTTCCGGATCCGTATCGAGGTGAAACGGTAAAAGCTTATATCGTACTAAAAGAAGGAAAATCGGTAACGCAAGAAGAGCTGAATAAATATTGTCGCCAAAACTTAGCTGCATATAAAGTTCCTCGAA
>JAAYHP010000117.1 GCA_012735355.1 Lysinibacillus sp.
GGAGGCTCGAGTCGGGCCCGTGGAAAGCGTCCCCGGAACGGAAATCAATTTTCAGTTTAATATCAAAAACTCATCATTTTCTTTTAAGAGAAAATGATGAGTTTTTACTTTTGTCCCAACCTCTTTGATTATTTAAAAATTTGATCAATTTGTCGTTTTTCTTCCTCACTTAATGTGACGTTAGCGGTTTTCAAATTGTTTGATACTTGATCTTGTCTTTTAGCACCAGGAATGATGGCTGTAATCGCTTCTTGTGTTAAATACCAAGCAAGAACGAGATTAGCCACTTCCACTTCTTTCGCTTCTGCCATTTTCCGCAAACGGTCTACCTTTTCAACAATTGCATTGTATGTTTCCTTTTGGAAAAAGGGTGACTTTTTCCGAGCTTCAGGAATTTCAGTATCTTTCGCATATTTTCCAGTAAGTAAGCCGGAAGCTAATGGGAAGTAAGGGATATAGGCAATGGAGTGTTTAAGCGTATAAGGGAAAAATTCTGTCTCCGCTTCTCGGCGGATTAAATTATAATGCCCTTGATAAACGTCAACGTAGCCATCTTTATTCGCTTCGAGCAACTCTTCATAGGTGAAGTTAGAAACACCGATGGCACGGATTTTCCCTTCGTCTTTTAATTCCTTTAAAGCGCCAATAGCTTCATCCTTTGGTGTATGTTCATCTGGAAAATGAATATACATTAAATCGATGTAATCTGTTTGTAGTCTCTTTAAACATTTGTCCACTTCTTCTTTTAGGAAAGTAGGAGAGTTATCGATGATCCTTTGTCCATCGATTATTTTTGGTCCAATTTTTGTAGCGATGATGACGTCACTACGATTTCCCATTTCCTTCATAACTTCTCCTATAAGCTCCTCGGAACGACCTAGCCCATAATAATATGCGGTATCGATGAAGTTGATGCCGTTGTCTATAGCGACTCGGACAAGTTCCTTTCCTTCTTTTTCATCTAGGTTTGGATGTATATTGTGCCCACCAACCCCATTTGCTCCTAATCCAATAGGGTTTACGAAAATGTCCGTTTTTCCTAATGGTACAAAGTTCTCCACGATTTCAACCCCCTTATAAACAAACTGTACTGAATATTCAAAACAAAAACAAGGAGGTTATAGGGGAAGAAGATTTATTTTTAAAGGATTTAGGTGGAGTTTTTTTCTCGGAGTTGGGGTGATTCTTGTCGAGATATTGTATATATAGAGTCTGTTGTCGAAGGATAAATACAGCGACAGAAAATTTGAATTTACGAAAAGGGTAAATGAAGGAGAAAGGCGTTATTATAAGGTTTTATTTTCGAATTTTTGTTAACTAAGTTTACAAAATATAAACTTAAGTTTGTCGTGATGTGTAAGATTTTTAGAAACTATATTAGTATAGAATATAGGTTAAGATCAAAAAAAGTCAAAGTGAGTTTCGAATTGGAATAAAGACAGTTTTGAATTCGAGTTTTTTGTAAACTCTAGTTTACAAACTTTATTTTTTAACAAAGTAGCTTGTCGAAGGGAGTAGAATAAGTCGTTGTTTTATTATTAAAGTATAAAAA
>JAAYHP010000118.1 GCA_012735355.1 Lysinibacillus sp.
ACTTTCAATAGACTAGTAACAGTATATTTGAAAGTGATTGATGGTGGGGAAACTGTTTAATCTTATTTGGGGAATTCTGTTGAGTTCTATTTGTGGAAAACTGTTGATTCTAGTTTAGCGTTTACAATTTAATATACGTATATATATTTGTGGATATATTAAAATGTCTTTATGTGAATAAAAAGAATGAATGTAGGGGACTATAAATTGAATGTAAATTGACTGTAATTTTTATATTAAAATATAAAAATTATGATTTATTCTACAAAACTATAAAAAATTGATATATCAAGGTCCTGTGTAAGTTTATATAAAGTAGTAAAATTTGCGAATAAAAGAACGTAAAAAATACGGTCTTAAAGGCGCTCGTCGCGCACCACAATTCTCAAAACGTTAATATTATCAACGTTATCAAACCCTCTTCTCGCTTTCGGGAAGAGGGGTGTTTTTATGAGAAATTTGTTTTGCTGATACCGCTTAAATTTGTATTTTTAACGTGAGCCGTAGACATTCATTTCATAAATTTTTATCCGCTAATAAAACAAAGACCCTCGACTAATTCGAGGGTCTCAATTATTATGGGTTGGCTTTTTCAAGGGCAAGTCTTAAACCAAAACCAATCAAGATGGCACCAGTAAATCCTTCGATAACTTTTTGAGTGCGAGCATTTTTTATAAATGCACTAATATGATCGATTAAATAAATATAGAAAATGAACCACAGGGCCGTAAGAATGGTATAAGTAATTCCCATAATAAGGAACGGCATAAATGTATCGCTACTAGTATTTACAAATTGAGGGAAGAAGGTTAAGAAAAATAGTGCAACTTTAGGGTTTAATATATTAGTTAAAAATCCTTGTTTGAAACAAGATGTATTACTCAATGTACCTTCTTGCACAAATTCTACCTCTACTTCATCTTTCTTTTTTCTCAAAGACCAAAAAGTTTTAATTCCAAGATAAATTAAGTAAATGGCTCCAACATACTTAAAAATAGAAAATAAAAAGGCTGATTTTACAATGAGCGCAGATAATCCTAATATCGCGGCAGTAGTGTGAATTAGCAGGGCACAACAAGTACCTAAAGCAGTTTTCATTCCGCCAAATTTGCCACGAGTAACAGTGTTTTTAGTGACGATGGCAAAATCAGGGCCAGGTAAAAGGATTAACAAAACACACATCAACACAAATAGAAAAAAGTTTTCCATCATTTCATTCCTTTCGAACACGAAATTTCAGAATATTTATTGTTAAATTGTATTCAGTATTAGTGTTTTTTTCAATGGCCAGGAGCAAGATAAAAAACAATTATTTTACAAGGTACGGTTATTCTACTATAATGGCACTAGAACAAATAATTGAATAACAAACAAATAGGTTTCTTAAATGTAAATTCATTACATTTAAGACTAAGAGGGAAGTTGGTGAAAATCCAACACGGTCCCGCCACTGTAATCGGGTAGGAATGTTACGATTATCCACTGTGTTTTTTAACATGGGAAGGAGTAACAAACCGATGATCCGTAAGTCAGGAGACCTGCCTATTTGTATTTTAAACATCCTTCGAGGAAAGGGATGTTTAAAGAGCAGATACCAATTGAATGTATATGTGTCATTATGCATATGGTTAGAGTATACATATCTGCCTTTACAACGCTTTCCAAGAGGGGGAAGCGTTTTTTATTTTTTATAAAAGGAGGAGACGAAAGATGTTAAAAATGAATCGAGCAATACTTCTAGCATTAGTTTTATTATTAACCATCCCATTCATTGCTGGTTGTGCTAGCAATGAAACAAATGATAACACCCAGGAAACGGTGACAAAAGAAAACGAATCGAAGAATGCTACTTTCCCAGTTACATTTACTGATGATGCAGGCAGGGAAATTACGATTGAAGAAGAACCAGAAACAATCGTTTCCATTCAAACAAGTAATACGGAAATTGCCTTTGCTCTTGGACTAGGCGACAAAATTATCGGTGTTTCAGATTATTGTAATTACCCGGCTGAAACAGAAAATATTACAAAGGTGGGAGGACAGGACATTAATGTGGAGCTAGTTCTATCTCTCCTTCCAGATATAGCACTAGTGACAGATTATCATTACAAAGCTCATCCGACAGTATTAAAACAATTTGAAGAGGCGGGTATTCAAACCATCGTCGTTGGTAGTGCAACATCTTTTGAAGATGTTTATGAAAACATTGAAATGATAGGTTTAGCCACTGGAACAAAAGATAAAGCTTTAGAGATTATTGCTGATATGAAAAAACGTCATGAAGCCATTAAAGAGAAAGCGAAAGCCGTTGTAGATAAAAAAAGAGTTTGGGTTGAAGTATCACCAGAACCAGATATTTTTACGACTGGAAAAAATACCTTTATGCATGAAATGTTAGAATCCATCCAAGCCATTAACGTAGCAGGTGATCAAGTAGGATGGGTAAAGATGAATGAGGAAGAAATAGTAAAATTAAACCCGGATGTGATTATAACGACATACGGCTATTATATAGAGAATCCAAAGGAACAAGTACTTGCTCGTAATGGTTGGCAAGCGGTTCCTGCGGTAAAAAATGGCGAAGTTTACGATGTGGACAGCGATACAGTAACAAGACCAGGCCCTCGTTTAATTGAAGGAGTCGAAACTCTTGCGAAACTTATTTATCCTGAAATTTTTGAATAATAAAATTGGTTGGATTTATGTAGGGAGTGGTATTCTTTTTGCCGCGGCAATCATTTTAGGTTTATTTATAAGCAGTGTACCCGTTGCTGTGGAAAAAATTATCCACATAATATTTGAGAAAACCCTCCATATCACTTGGATGGAAGTACCAAAAAATGAGGAAATGATTATTTGGAATATTCGATTGCCGAGAGTCATCCTTGCCTTTTGTGTTGGGGCATCCCTATCGCTAGCGGGGGCTGCTTTCCAAGGCCTTTTACGAAATCCATTAGCAGATCCATATACAATTGGTGTATCATCAGGCGCCTCTTTAGGAGCAGTGTTAGTTATATTTTTCCAAGTTACCATAATAGGATTAGGAAATTTTACGCTTCCAATCGTCGCAATTGTAAGTGGTTTTATCACTTTATTAATTG
Organism: Lysinibacillus sp.; assembly: GCA_012735355.1. GTDB lineage: Bacteria > Bacillota > Bacilli > Bacillales_A > Planococcaceae > Ureibacillus. The sequence continues at coordinate 3,102 of JAAYHP010000118.1, forward strand.
TATTTGGGTTGGTAAGGCTAAGCAGTAGTAGTTTAGCAATCGAAACGATTGTGCTTGCAGGTATTATCGTCAGTTCCTTTATCAGTGCCATTGTCTCTCTAATCATTTCATTGGGAGATCGAGATGCAATGACCCAAATTCTTTATTGGTTATATGGGAGCGTTGGAATGAGAGGTTGGGAATACATACAACTCATCATCCCGTTTATGATATTGGGGACATTCATTTTGTTAATTCATTCTCGAGAATTAAATGCCTTTGCACTTGGTGAAGAGGCTGCAGATCATATTGGTGTCAATGTCAAAAGAGGCAAGACTATGATATTAATTGGTGCATCGTTATTAACTGGTGCATCGGTTGCTGTTTCTGGTTCCATTGGTTTTGTTGGTCTCGTCATCCCTCATCTTGTACGACTCCTTGTTGGACCAAATCATCGACATGTATTACCGTTGTCATTTATCATTGGTGGTACTTTTCTAATGTTTGCGGATTTGCTGGCTCGAATTGTTATTGCACCGCGAGAATTGCCAATTGGAGTTATAACAGCGATTATCGGTGCACCGGTATTTGCGTTTCTGCTAATAAGAGAAAAGATTGGAAGGGGCAAAAATAGATGCTAAAGATTCAAAATGTGACGGGTGGATATAGCAATAACCCGATCCTAAGAAATATTGATATAGAAGTACAAAATGGTGATTTTTTTGCCCTTCTCGGCCCAAATGGAAGCGGAAAAACAACGCTTTTTAAATTAATTACCGGTCAGTTGCCTATTCAAAAGGGGAAAGTATTGTTATCGGGTAAGGATCTCTCATCTTATTCAAAATTAGAAAAAGCAAAGAAAATCGCAGTTCTTTCCCAAGAAACTTCTGTTTCTTTTGACTATACAGTTGAAGAAATCGTCAGTCTTGGGCGATACCCTCATCAAAAAGGAATATTGAAAAATTTATCAAAAAAAGATTGGCATATAATTGAAGAAGTAATGGAACTAACGAAAGTAACCGAATTTAGGCATACTCAATTTCGAAAGATTAGCGGCGGTGAAAAGCAACGGGTGCTATTAGCAAAAGCGTTGGCTCAAGAACCGGAGCTACTACTGTTAGATGAGCCTACAAATCATTTAGATATAAAACATACCTTTCAACTATTAGATTTATTAAAAAAGAGGCAAGAAGAAAAAGGATTAACGATTTTTTCAATTTTACACGATTTAAATGTGGCATCGCTTTATGCAGACCGATTCGCACTGCTGTACAACGGTAGTTTATTAGAAGTTGGGGATGCAAGCTTACTAAAGGAAGTAGATACTTTAAATAAAATATATCAAGTACAAATCCATGTCCAACCGCATCCAACAGTCCCTAAACCGCAACTATTACTAGCACCAAGTTTACCGAATTCAACACATTCTACGTTCTTTAAGGGAAATTATAAAATAAACAACAATGAACAATTTGTTCATGTTCAATTTCAAAAACCACTACGAACGATATCAAATGGAATGGTAGGAAATGGTATACAGTGGATAAAAGATTATTGCATCTTTTCGTGTAAACAATATTCCACAATTCCCCCAGAGGAAGAAATACAAACCATCATGGAACAATATTCTATTACTCCCGAACAAACGGTTGCAACAATTGTTGAAGGGAACATAGGTGATGTCGTTGTAGTTGAGAGAGAAATTGAGGATACAAAAATTCTCATCATCGTTACACCTACGAAAATGAATGAAAAAATTCGCGGATTCAATATGATGGTTTTTATGGATGGATATTTTAACGAGGGAGCTTTAGTTAATAGTTTGCTTATTGCAACAAAAGAAAAAATGAAAGCAATGCAACAATTTGGAATGGTAGAAACCAATGAAACAAATGAGGCTCTCTATTTAGCGGTTACGCAAAAAGGTGATAAGTCAGTAACGCAAAGAGCTGTCGAGGCAACTTTGCGAGAGATGGTACAACTTGCTGTAAAACAAGTATATCAAAAAGAAAAAGTTGTTGTTTGATTGAACAATTGAATACTTTCAATAAAGGGGGAGTATGGTGAGATTAATCTCCATTTGTCCAAGCAATACAGAGCTAGTAGGTTATTTAGGTTTAACACCTTCACTTGTTGGAGTAGATGACTACTCCGACTGGCCAGAAGATATTCATCAATTGCCGAGATTAGGTCCTGATTTAGATATTGATATAGATAAAGTAGAAGCATTGCAGCCTGATTTAGTATTGGCATCCCTCTCTGTACCGGGCATGGAAAAGAATATTGAAAGGCTGGAAAAACGGAATATTCCATATTGTATAGTACCTAATCCAAACACATTAACGGAAGTGGGAGAAAGTTTATTATTCGTTGGCAATGCAACAAACACAAAGGACAAGGCCAAGGAATTGTACGATCAATATATTCATTTGCTTGAACAATATCGCAGTTTATCAGAACAAGTTGACAATCCAAAAACCGTTTACTTCGAATGGTGGGCAAAACCGATTTTTACCCCTGGTGCAACGAATTGGTTAACCGAAATGTGTGAGCTTGCTGGAGGGCGAAATATTTTCCAAGATATACACAAATCAAGTGTCCAAACAGATTGGGAAGAAGTGAAAAGCAGAAATCCAGACGTATTTTGTGTGGCTTGGGTAGGAGTTGAAACGAAAAGAGTCAACCCAAAAG
>JAAYHP010000011.1 GCA_012735355.1 Lysinibacillus sp.
GAGTTTCGGGCTGTTCCCGTTGGAGTCGCCCCGTCACTCCAATCAATTTTCGATTGCATATCATTTTTTTACTATGCTTCTTCACTGATTCTTAATTAAATTAGCTATATGTCCCAACCTCTTTTTTTATATTACTTCACACTAGCTTTATCTTTTTTAAAGATACCGTATAGGAAATCAACTACGTGGTAATCTGTTGGTTTATGTCTTTCGAATAGTGCATCACGAACCATGATTAACACAGGATCTTCTGCGTGGATTACTTCTCCCCACTTACGAGCGCTGCGTTGTACCATAGTTGCTCGTGGTACACGGATTTTTTCATACTCTTTAAAGGCTTCTTCGTAGTTGTCTTTTTCTTCCAATTGCTCTTTTAAGCACCACGCGTCTTCTAATGCTTGTACTCCACCTTGTGCAAGGTATTGTAACATCGCATGAGCTGCGTCACCAAGCAATGTAATATTGCCTTTTGACCAGTTTTCAATTGGATTGCGGTCATACATTTGCCATTTGAATTGACGGTTGATGAATTTTAACATCGTTTGAACTTGTGGGTGAGAACCTTCGAAACGTTTGAACATTTCATCTGGTGTACCCCAATCTTCCACCGTCGCATCGTAAGATTTAAATACTACTACTAAGTTGAACAATTTACCGCTACGTACAGGATATTGTACTAAGTGAAGGTTTGGACCAATCCACATTACTACATCATCACGTGTAATATCGTTTGGCACTTCTTCAATTGGAATCGTTCCTCGATATGCTACATATGCAGAGTTTACTGGTTCATCTTCAATAAACAGTTTACGGATATTTGATTTAACCCCGTCAGCACCAATTACCGCGTCCGCTGTATATTTATCACCGTTTTCAAGAAGGATCGTAGCTGAGCTTGCATCTTGTTCAGCTGTTTGGATTCTTGAATTAGTGAAGAATTGAATGTTATCGCGTTTTTGACATGCTTCATATAACACTCTGTGTAAGTCAGAGCGGTGAACTACGATGTATGGTTGACCAAATTCTTTTTGGAAACCTTCACCTAAGTCTAAAGTTGCTACTTCTTTACCTGTATAAACATCTTTTAATACTAAACGTTTTGGAAATACCGCATATTTTAATAACTCTTCTTTTACTCCTAATCTATCTAACACTTCAAGAGCGTTTGGAGCTAATTGAAGTCCTGCACCAACTTCCCCAAATTCTGGTGCTTGTTCAAATACTGCTACACTTTTACCTGTATCGTTAATAGCTAAAGCTGCAGCTAATCCTCCAATTCCTCCACCTACAACAATAACATCACAAAGTTTACTCATAATGAAAACTCCACCCCTTAAGTTATTTTGTCCACAATTAGAGAACGCGGTTCCCTTAAGGTAAACTTTATAATAAAATGAACTCAACAGTCAATACAGAATTTAATAAATTTTCAGATTTTCATTCTATGCAAATTCTTGTTATAATATCGAACATTAAGTTTAATCGGAGGGAGACTTATGTCAAAAGATAATAAAATCCAATCCCTTGAAATTGGTTTAAAGCTATTAGAAACAATCGCTTCCCACAAAGAGCCTTTAAAATTCTCAGAAATTCAAAACATTACATCAATGTCAAAAAGCAATCTGTATAAATATTTAACGACATTGTATGAATTTGGAGCGATTCAACGAAACCCTGATAGCACTTATTCATTAGGACACAAGCTCATTAAATTAGGAAATATTGCGCAAGGCCAATCTTCATTAGTTGAAGTAGTTATCCCCTATTTAAAAAAGATTAGTGATGAAACCGGATTAACTGCATTACTGGCAGTACCTACTACAGGGGGGCCACTCGTTTCCTATATATCTGACACTTTGTATGGAATTAATATTGGAGCACAAATTGGAACGAATTTACCGATTGTTACCTCAACTGGGGTTGTTAGCGCCGCTTTCCGAAACGAACTTTTAAATACATGGTTCGATTCAGAACTATCAAGATTGAAGGAAGATGTACGAAATCAGCTATTACTAGATGTGGAGAATGCAAGAAAACATTATTTCGCATCGCAAATCGAGCCGTTAGTAACTCACGTATCTTCTTTTAGTGTTCCTATATTAAACTACGAAGAAGAACTGATAGGGGCCATTACTATTGTTGGTTATACAAAAACGATACCAACGACAGAAGATCATCCAATTGGACAATACATCATGAACATTGGTAAAGAAATTTCCTCTTACTATGGTTTTTCTGAACGGATATATCAAAAATAGTCAGTAAAATACATTTCTGAAAACAAATAATATTGACAATATTTTTAACTGACATTAAAATTTTATATATATAGTGAACAAAATTCACTTATAAGGGAAATGGGAGGTCAAAAATGAAACTTATTAACTATACAGTAAATGGACACACACGTGCTGGAGCAATTGTAGAAGATCAAGTAATCGACTTAAACTATGCTTACCAAGCTCAATTGAAAGCAGAAGGAAAATATCGTTACGAAGAAATTGCTCATGCATACGTGCCAGCAAATACAGATGAATTATTCCAGGGAGGAAAAGAATCACTAGAACTTGCTCAAGGAGCAATCGATTTTATCTTAAAAAACCCTGATAGTTTTGATAAAAAAGTAGTTTACAATCGCAGCGAAGTAAAAGTGGAAGCACCAGTTCAAAAACCTGGAAAAATCATTTGCGTTGGTCACAACTTCCGCAAACACATTCAAGAAATGGGTCGAGAAATCCCTTCTCATCCAGTAATCTTTGCGAAGTTTGCTAATACAATATTAGGACCGGAAGATGATATTCCGTTCTACCCAATTTCAGAGCAACTTGACTATGAAATGGAATTTACTTTTGTTATCGGTAAACAAGCTCGCAACGTATCTGAAGAAGACGCTCTTGACTACGTTGCAGGATATACAATTACAAACGACGTAACTTATCGTGATATTCAACGCCGTACGCTTCAATGGTTACAAGGTAAAACCGTTGACGGTTCTGCCCCAATGGGTCCTTACCTCGTTACTGCTGATGAAATTGGTGACCCAACAGGCCTAGATATGGTACTTAAAGTAAATGGCGAAGTTCGTCAATCAACAAATACTGACGATTTCGTATTTAACGTACCAAAACTTGTTTCATTCTTATCTGGTTTAATGACGCTTGAGCCAGGGGATGTCGTGTTAACAGGTACTCCAGGTGGTGTTGGGGTTGCTATGGATCCACCACAATTCTTAAAAGATGGCGATGTTGTAACAATCGAAATTGAAAAAATCGGAGTGCTTGAAAATAAAGTTTCTGCTGTAAAATAATCTAGTTTTACGAAGGTGCGAGTAGCTTTTGCTACTCCCCTTTTTAAAAATAATATTAGCAAAGGAGATTGAATATGGGAGAAGTAAGTCAAGAAATGAAAGAGTTTATGAAAAGCTCAATTGTAACCGATTTCACAAAGGATATTCAACAGTATAACTTAGGTCCTCTTTGGGAAGCGATTCCTGAAATTATGAACCACACTCCAAAACCACAAGCTGAAGCTTATCTATGGAGTAGCGAATTAATCGATAAGAAAATGGCTGAAGCTGCAGAAATCTTCACACCTGAACGCGGTGGAGAACGCCGTGCAATCTATTTCCAAAACCCTGGTTTAACTTACCGCAAACCTTGGGGTTGGGCATCTACAACTCAAACAATCTATGTAGCTGTTCAAAGTTTACTACCAGGTGAAAAAGCACCTTCTCACCGTCACTCTCAAAACGCAATGCGCTTTATTTCGAAAGGTACTGGTGCTTATACAATTGTTCAAGGTCAACGTGTTTTCATGGAGGAAGGAGACTTCTTAATTACTCCAAAAGGTTTATGGCATGGTCACGAACACGTTGGTACTGAACCAATGTTATGGATGGACGCATTAGATATTCCAACTGTTTATGCAATTGGTGGAACATTCTTTGACCCATATGAAGATTCAGAAGATGGATTACAAAGACCTGAGGTTCCGGACAACTTCAGTGAAAAACGTTACCAAGGCGGTATGGTTCGCCCACTAGGTGATGGTAAATTTACAATTGCCCCTCTAGCAAACTATAAATGGAATCGTACAGTAGATGCGATTAAAGGTTTAATGGAATTCGATCCAGATCCAAACCACGGATTTGCAGTAGAATACATTAACCCATCAACAGGTAAATCTGCTAACCCAACGCTAGGTACACGTATGCAATTCTTGCCTTCCGGATTCCATACGAAAGCATTACGTCATACACATTCAACAGTTTACAACGTACACAAAGGTTCTGGCTATTCCGTTATCAATGGCGTACGCTTCGACTGGAAACAAGGCGATTACTTCGTCGTTCCAAACTGGGCTTGGTATGAGCACGTTGCATCAGAAGATTCTTATCTTTTCTCAGTAAACGACTTACCAATTATGGAACGTTTCGACTTAGAAGAAGAACAAAAATATGAATCTAATAATGGATTCCAAGAAATAACTGGCGAATTCAAGGCTGCTTTTAGATAATTTTTTTCACAAGGCATAATCAGTCTTTCATGCTGATTTTGCCTTTTTTATGCAGTTTTTTTATACATTATACACTTTACGATTCGAGCAATTCGGATTTATAAATTTGAAAAAATATTGACACTATTGTGACTAGTTTATATTATAAGTGTATCGAGTTCACTATTATAAAACTAGAAAATAGTGTTTCTATTGTAGAAAATAACAAAGGGGAATAGAAGATATTTTATTAATATATTATTATTTTTCTTTTGAATTATTTCAATATTCAAATAGTAATAATGGTATTAAGACTTTAATGGTAATTTACTTGTTAGTAATTACTATCATAGTCTTTATATAAAAATAACTTTTCAACAAACAAGGGGGATTTTTTCATGAAATTAAAAAAGTATCTATTTACGCTAACAATCGGGCTACTCGTATTCGCTTTAGCCGCATGTGGTGGCGGTGGAAGTTCTAGCGACTCCTCTTCTTCAGGTGGCACAAGTAGTTCGGGTGGAGAAACTCGTACTTTTAAAATTGCTCACGTTGTTCAAGAATCACACGTATGGAATGTTACAGCTCAAAAATTCGGTGAAGAGTTAAAAGAGATTTCAGATGGTCGTTTCGACATTCAAATTCACCCTGCTTCTACATTAGGAACTGAGGCAGATATGGTCCAACAATTAGAAACAGGTGCTATTGACTTTGGTTTTATGACGAACGCTTATATGAGTACACGTCAAGATTCACTGAATGCTTGGTTCATGCCTTATTTATTCTCTAACTTAGAAGAAGCAGTTGCTATGCGTGGTACAGAGCCAGTTCAACAAATGTTAGATGAATTAAGTTCACAAGGTTTAGTTGGCCTTGACTTTATGTTTGCCGGAAATCGCCACGTGCTTATGACAGATGGCTTTGCGGAGTCTCCTGAAGATTTAAAAGGGAAAAAGATTCGTATTATCGGTAGTCCAGCGATGCAATCTTATTGGGAAAAAGTAGGTGCAGGTCCAACGGCAATGCCATTACCAGAAGTTTATACTTCCCTTCAAACTGGAGTTATTGATGGTATTGACATCGACTTAGACGCATTAGTAACTGAAAAGTACTACGAAAATGCAAAATACTTAACATTAACGAACCAAATGACATTCCCTACTGTCATTGTTATGAGTAAACAAGTTTACGATTCTTTATCACCAGAAGATCAAGAAATCGTTAAAACTGCTATGAAAAATGCTGTTGACTGGGGAGTTCAAGAAGCCATTAAACGTGAAGAATCTAACTTACAAGCATTGAAAGATGCTGGAGTGGAAGTATTGGAAAACATCGATACTACTAAATTCCAAGCAGTTACGGATGAAGTACGAAAAGAGTTTTCTGAGAAATCCGATATTGTGAAAGCGTTTATTGAAGCTGCTGAAAATAACTAATTGTTTTGTAGAATTGTTTCTTGCGGGGACTTTCTAACTTATCACATTGACAATAAGTTGTAAGTCCCCTTCTAATTTAATGCTATTAAAATTTCCATAGATTGAAGGTGTTTGTTTGAAAGTCATCAATAAAATTAGCGACATTGTTTACTCCATCGAAAAAATACTCGCTTTCATTCTTGCGTTAACGATGCTCGTTGCCATGGTAGGAGGTTTTTTATTTCGCTACGTTTTAAAAAATCCCCTACTCTGGTCAGATGAGTTTGCGATTTTTTGCTTAATTTGGATTACGTTTATCGGTGGGAGTATGGTATTAAAGGAAAAAACATCTCCTACGATCACTTTTTTAATCGATCTCGTTCCGCAACAATTTAAAAAATATTTTTATATCGTTAGTAATCTAGTTTTATTAGCTTTCGTTGCTTACGTTTTCTATTTAGCTTTTAATTGGATTCGAATGCCAAACATTTTAGTCCAAACTTCTACAGCGATGAATATGCCAAAAATTTATTTTTATTTAAGTATTCCTATTTCCTTTGCCTTTTCAACGATTCATGTTGTGAATAATACAATCCAATCCTTTAAAGGTGAGGATAACGGAGAAGGGAGTACAGTACAATGATTATCGCATTAATTGCCTTCGCCGTTTTACTGCTACTCGGGGTTCCTATTGCGTATGTTCTCGGGATTACAACAGTAATTTATATTTTTGCTACTGATAACTTAACCCTTTTAATTACCGTTCCACAACGTCTATATTCTGGGATGGAAAACTTCGGGTTGCTAGCCATTCCGTTATTTATGCTTGCCGGGGAGTTAATGAACTTCGGAGGAATTACGAGACGTCTCGTTGATTTCGCGAAAAAGTTCATCGGGCATTTCCGCGGAGGACTTGCTTACGTAAACGTAGCAGCGAACATGATGCTTGCCGCCATTATCGGTTCTGCTACTGCTCAAATTGCGATGATGAGCCGTACGATGGTTCCGGAAATGGAAAAAGCCGGATACTCTAAAGCCTTTAGTACTGCTACTACTGCTGCAGCCGGGCTCCTTGGACCAATCATTCCACCAAGTATGATGTTCATTATTTACGGTGTAACTTCTGGTACTTCCATAGCGGATATGTTTAAAGCGGGAGTTATTCCTGGTATTTTATTAGGTCTTTCATTTATGGTCATCATTGCACTAATCGGTTTGAAAGAAAAATGGCCGAAACAAAAAAGAGCGACTGTTAAGGAAATGTTCCTTTCATTCGTAAGAGTGTTACCTGCTCTATCAGTTCCTGTTATCATTATCGTCGGGATTTTAAGTGGAGCCTTTACTGCAACTGAATCTGCTGCAATCGCCAGCTTCATTGCGTTATTAGTTGGCTTCTTCTTCTACCGAGAGTTAAAACTAACTGATTTACCAAGAATATTAATTAATACTGTTTCAACTACAGCCATTATTACGATGTTAATTGCAATGGCAAATATTTTTGGCTGGATGCTCGCTTTCGAACAAGTGCCGCAACAAATTGCAGCATGGATGGCTTCCATATCAGATAGCACAGTTGTATTCCTATTGTTAGTAAATATTTTCTTGCTTATTTTAGGTATGTTTATGGATGGTCTTGCCGCATTAATTATTTTAGTGCCAATCTTTATGCCATTACTACCTATTTATAATGTTGATCCGATTCACTTCGGTATCATTATTTGTATTAACTTAACGATTGGAATTTTAACACCACCAGTCGGTTCTGGGCTCTTCGTTGCTTCTTCCATTACAAGAGTTTCGATTGGTGAATTAGTAAAAGCAATATGGCCATTCTTAATTACTTCCATCGTTGTATTAATGATTTTAACTTATGTACCTTCATTATCATTATGGATTCCAAATTTAACGAAATAAAAAGGAGGCTGCTCCCTTGGACAGCCTCTCTTCTTTTGAATTTCTTCCTATATATATACAAAAATTTAAGCAATTTGAGAAAAGGTAGGCTCGTACATACGGAAGTTATTTTGAACCATTTCCATATGAAACGTATATTTAGATACAGCCGCATTGTACATTCTTTGAAAAATTTGAAGTTCAATATTTTTTCCAAAAAGCGGTTCATGATTCATTCTTGTAATGTTCATTTTTAAAAATCGATCAGGTATGTCAATAGGCGAAATATCATTTAAAAAAGGTTCCTTTTCTTCTTCATGTGTTGCCGATTGTTCGCCCGTTACAGTTTTTGGGTATATTTGGAACAATAGTGGCAATGTATTTATCGGTAAATGGATAGGTTGTTGTGTAACTTCATCGGTTTCAGCTGTTATTGTTAAATTTTTTGGTGCTTCATTCTTTTCTTCTAAAAGTTGATTAATGAAATGGAGAAGGGATTGATTGCTTACCTTTTGAAATTGAGTGTTTTTTTTGTAAGCCGTATTCATTTCTTTCCGTAATCGATATCGTTTACGATCTTCAATTATTTTAAATCCTTCCTTAAGGCTCGCTACGTTCATTTTTTACACCACTTTTTAAAAATTCTCGTTTTTTCCCAAAAATATTCATATGATGAATTTTTACACTATTATTATATGA
>JAAYHP010000119.1 GCA_012735355.1 Lysinibacillus sp.
GAAGAGGTGTCATGCGTTTTTTCGTCGTTTCTTCAACAATTCGTAAATAACCCATTTCTCTAGGTGTTACGAAAGTTACCGCAAGACCGGATTTTCCTGCACGACCCGTACGACCAATTCGGTGTACGTAACTTTCTGGATCTTGTGGAATATCGAAGTTGTAAACGTGGGAAACGCCTGAAATATCTAAGCCACGAGCTGCAACGTCTGTAGCAACAAGAATATCAATTCGATTTTCTTTAAATTGACGTAACACTTGAAGACGTTTCGCTTGGCTTAAGTCCCCGTGAATCCCTTCTGCTAAATAACCGCGAATATTTAAAGCTTGAGCTAATTCATCGACTCTTCGCTTTGTACGACCAAAAACGATCGCGAGTTCCGGTTGATGCACATTCAATAAACGAGTTAAAATCTCAAATTTTTCTCGTTCTTGTGCTTTTACAAAATATTGCTCAATATTTTCAACGGTCATTTCCTTAGATTTAATTTTTACTTCTTCTGGATTTTTCATGAAATTCGTAGCGATTTTACGAATCGCTGGAGGCATCGTTGCAGAGAACAATAATGTTTGGCGTTCTTCAGGTACATTTTCTAAAATTGCATTAATGTCGTCGATGAAGCCCATGTTTAACATTTCATCAGCTTCGTCTAAAACAAGCGTTTGCACCTTTTCTAATTTCAACGTACGACGGTTAATATGGTCGATAATTCGCCCTGGTGTACCAACAATAATTTGCGGTTTATTTTTCAACGCGCGAATTTGTCTACTAATATCTTGACCGCCGTATACGGATAAGATCTTTACTCGCTTGTCATATCCGATTTTATATAGTTCTTCTGAAACTTGGATTGCCAGTTCGCGAGTCGGTGCAATAATTAATGCTTGAATGTCCGTACTTTTTGTATCAATCTTTTCGATAATCGGAATACCGAAAGCTGCAGTTTTACCAGTACCAGTTTGGGCTTGTCCGATAATGTCCCGACCTTCTAAAGCATATTTAATGGTACCTTCTTGAATCGGTGTTGCTTCCTCAAACCCCATGCGTTTAAGGGAACGTAATGTTGATTCACTAATATTAAATTCTGAAAAATTTGTCAAACTCTTCAATCTCCTTTTTTCGTAAGTCGACAAATGGTTACATTTTCAGATTGAGTCGGCAAATTTCGAGCCTTGTCATTTGGAACGTTCCGTAACTTTAATAAATGGGATTGTATTAAAATTTTTGCAATCCCTAATAATTTATATGAAAAGGAAAGCCCGGTCTTTGCCGAGCGGTTCAATTCTATACATCGTTATTTTCGGATAGAATGAAACCGATAAATTCAAAAAAAAGTACTCTTCCAATCATTGAAGAGTCTTTGTATAAAATGTATCCATTGCTTAAGATAGTCTAACATGCTGAACGAAAAATATCCAACGATATTGCTTTTTATTAGTAACTATTTTTATTTTGTAAAAATTGTAATACATCTGGAAACCAAGTATCTGCATCTTCACTGTAACAAATATGATGTTTTCCACAAGATGAAAAGTAAAGAAACTTTTCACTCGTTGGAAGTTTGTCATACAAATATTGGGCGGTCATATAAGGAACGATGCCATCACACTTCCCCTGAACAATGAATGTTGGTACATCAATCGAATCAATATAAGGCTCTACTTTTCGAACAATCTTCATAAATTGAACTGCTGCACTAACAGGTACATTTTTAAGTTTGTACTCATACATTTTAAATAATTCATTGTTTTGCAAGCGACCTTCAATTGCCTCTTTTGAAAATTTTTGGAGGTCACTTAATATTTGTTTTGGAGCAATATATTTCACCGCTGCACTAAGCAGTACAAGTTTTTTTACAGGGTATCGTTTAGCTAAATATAGGGCGATTACACCACCCATGGAAAAACCGATAACGTATACGTCATCCACCTTTTCCGCTAATCGCTTATAGGCAATTTCCGCATCCATTAACCAATGTTCCGCCGTATATCCTTTAAGCGAAAGGGTTTTACCATGTCCGCATAGCGTGGGTGTTACTACAAGCCAATCGGTATTTTGTTGTAAGTACTTTGCTAATGGTTCTACTTCATATGGTCCGCCGGAAAAACCGTGCAATATTAATACACCTACAGACAAATTCAACACTCCTGTAAAAAAAGAATCCGCAAGCGCGAATTCTTTTTATTTAAACTCCTCTAAAATCTTTTCGAGTTTCATTCCTCTTGAACCTTTAAGTAAAATTAGTGATTCTTCACTGGCATGTTTTTTAATGTAATGAACTATTTCTTCATGTTGATTTTCCGTATACATTATTCGATCGTTATACTTAGAAACTAATTTGTCATAAAGCCATTTCATTCGAGGACCAAATAAACAAATTCTATTGATTGAGTCATCAATATGTTCTGCCATTTGCTCATGGAAATGTTGCTCATCTTCACCTAATTCCAACATATCCCCTAAAATGAGCCACTTATCTTTTCTCATGCTCGTTGATTTTACAAACTCAATGGCCGCTTTCATGGATGTTGGTGCTGCGTTATATGCATCATTAATGAACAATATCCCATTTAATAAAAGAGGTTGCATTCGCATATCTGTTAAAGATACTTGTTCAAGACCTTGGCGGATTTCTGCTTCTGATAATCCTAACGATTTTGCAACGAGCATAGCGCTTAAAGAGTTTTTCACTTGATGTTTTCCTAAAATAGGGATGGAAAACTCCCCTTCCAACTCACCATTTACAACAAATCGGCTGCCTTTTTCCGTCATTTCAATTTCTTGAATTGACAAATGATTTTTCGTATGGAAACCGAAAGATTTTGATTTCAGATGATTCTCTGCCTCTACTAACGCTTTTAGCAACGGTTCATCTCCATCGTAAAATAAAATTCCTTCCGAATCTAAACCTTGAATAATTTCGAACTTAGCTTTTGCGATACCTTCTCTTGAGCCGAGATCTTGCATGTGGGCTTCACCGATATTCGTAATTACAGCATAATGGGGTTTCGCTAGTTTTGATAAAAACTCAATTTCACCAAAACTGCTCATTCCCAATTCCAATACTGCAATTTCTGTATCTTCATCAAGGGACAAAATTGTAATAGGTAATCCTAATTCATTATTAAAATTACCAATCGTTTTTTGAACTTTATAAAAAGGAGAAAGGAGGCTTGCTAAAATATCCTTTGTCGAAGTCTTTCCATTGGAACCTGTAACGCCAATAAACTTCGACTGTAATTCCGCACGATACTTTTGTGCCATTAGTTGCAATGCGTTCTCGCAATCTTCCACAAAAAGAATCGGCACACCTTTTGGAGGGTTCGGTTCATCTTTTAACCAAAGGGAACAACTAGCTCCTTTTTCAAAAGCTTGAGATACAAACTTATGTCCATTCGTTGTTTCTCCTCGGAAGGGAATAAATAAATCTCCCTCTTTTATCGTTCTCGTATCGATGGAAACCCCAGTTACATACGTACTTTCATATTCACCTGCATCGATATTTAACCATTCAGCAATTTCCTTAATTGTTTTTCTCATATCAATCCCACTTATTCCCTATTAAATTGAAGTTGTTGTTTTTCATTATGACGCTCTACGGCAAGTTCAATTAACTTATCAATTAATTCCGGATAGCTTAATCCACTATTTTGCCACAAAAGGGGATACATGCTTACAGGAGTAAAACCAGGCATCGTGTTCACTTCATTGATAAACACTTCTTCACCGCGCACGAAAAAGTCAGCTCGAACAAGCCCAGCGCAATCTAAAATTTTAAAAGCTCGAATCGCCATATCCTTCATTGTTGCTTCCACTTCAGAAGGAATTTCAGCGGGGATAACTAAACTTGTGGAGCCATCTTTATATTTTGACTCATAATCATAAAATTCTGTCGTCGGTTTAATTTCACCCGCAACAGATACTTTTGGCTCGTTATTTCCTAACACAGCCATTTCAATTTCCCGGGCTTCAATACCCTGTTCTATAATGACTTTTCGGTCGTATTTGAAAGCGATATGAATGGCTTCTTCCAACTCTTCCCTATTCGAAGCTTTATTAATGCCTACACTAGATCCTAAATTAGCAGGCTTTACAAACATTGGATATTGAAGTTCTTTTTCACATTTTGAAAGTAGTTCCTCTTTATTTCGATCCCATTCGTAGCGAATAAAATAAACGAAAGGTACTTGCTTAAGTCCTGCAACACTAAATAATTGCTTCATAACCACTTTATCCATTCCAGCAGAAGAAGCTAAAACGCCATTTCCAACATAAGGAAGGTTCAATACTTCCAGTAAACCTTGAACTGTACCATCTTCACCATTCGTACCATGTAACAATGGGAAAATAACATCAAATTTTGCTTGGTTTCCATCTTTATCTAAAATGAATTCAATGATGTGATTTGGTTTACTTTCACTTTTCTTAAATTGTAAATCTTCTTCAGTCTCGGCTGGTTTAGTCAGCTGTGGGCCACGGCACCATTCTCCATCAAGAGTGATATATATTGGAATGACCTCATATTTGTTGAAATCAATCGCCTTTGTTATTGCAGTAGCGGTAGTTAACGATACTTCATGCTCCGCAGATTTCCCCCCATATAATAATCCGATTCGTTTTTTCATTATTCGACCTCCAAATATTGAGTATTACTAGTTTATCATGAAAAGAAATGATTCATGAATAAATCATGCGAAAAGAAAAAAACTCCCTTGTCCTTGGGGAACCACCCTCAGGGAGTGTTACTTTAATTGAATAAGTTCATCGCATTCATTGTTCAATATTTCTTTTAAATCATCCCACACTTCATCAGGGTAATCATAATCATAGAGTGTCCGAATTTCAATACCGAAGTGATGGTTAGGTTTTTCCATTTTATAAAGTGATAACAATGCACCTTCTTTAAAATGATTTCGGTATGTCTTTAATGTTGAAACATCGAGCGTCGGTATTGTCTCCTTTGACTTTCTACGCCAAAATCCGCCAATAGCTTCTTTTTCTTTGATAATATTATTTATGATTGAAGATATGAGGAGCTCTGAATCTTCTAGAAAGCGGAAGTAAATTTTTACTGATTTGTTATCAGCTGAGGAGCAATAGACGTAACGATTTTGCAATTTAACAAAAAACGGCGTTGTCACCGGTTCTTTTTTATGCCCTAAATATAGTAACTCCGCTTGTTCCATAGGAGTTAATTGATTCAAATATTTTTCATCCACAAAATCCACCCAACATAAATCTTTATTTGTATCTTCCATCTTTTTTATAAATTTTTGCAGTTCGTCGTTCGAAATATAATCTAGTTGGGTATGCATATTGAACAGACCATCTTTATAATCATGCTTTAACAGCAAAATATTTTTTATTGGATCAATCGCTCCAATAAACTGTTTTAAAGATAATCCACCGAAAACAACAAAATGATTAACATCGTTCATATGTATATACAAATGATGTAGATAATCATCAATCGTCCGAATTTTTTTAGCCATTCAATCACTCCCCAATACCGCAACAGTTATGTTTATTTTATGATGTATTGAATTTTTTTGAAACAATTTCACTTGCGTTTCGTCACTACTTGTGTCTATTCTGTAATGTACATTTTTAAGCTATAATATGTTACAGAACTTATGATACAGTATAAAAGTTAAGAAAACTCTTTATTGGAATATAAAAGAACACAGGTGGAAAAAATGGAAAATAATAGAAACTTCGCAGAAAGATTCGATTGGAAGCTTGCTGCAATATTGATTATGTTTTTAATCATTAGTTTGGTAGCCATTTCCTCCGCTCAAACGACAGGGCAATACGGAATTAACTTCGTCGTAAGACAATTAGTATGGTATTTCATTTGTGCCTTTATAGTTGCCTTTGTTATGTATTTTGAGCCGGAGCAATATAAAAAAATGTCTTGGTACTTATACGGCTTCGGTGTACTTCTCTTATTTGTTTTAATCTTTATGCCAGAAGGAAAAGATCAAATTGGTGAGCTAAAAAACGGAGCAAAAAGCTGGTACCACATACCAAGGGTTGGAAGTATTCAGCCTTCTGAATTTATGAAAACCTTTTTTATTCTTGCTGCCGCGAGAATGATCAGCTCACACCATGAAAAATATTCAATTAAAACGTTGAAAACCGACTTTCTATTGTTAGGGAAAATCGGACTAACATTGCTTATTCCTCTCGCATTAATTATGCAACAACCCGATCTAGGTACATCGTTAGTATTTATTGCAATTACTGTAGCTCTAGTCGTAATAGCAGGTATTTCATGGAAGATTATTATTCCGCTTTTCGTTACTGGTTTAGGACTCGTTGGAACAATCATATGGATGGCACTATATATGCAAGATTTTCTCGCCGAACATTTCGGTGTAAAATCATATCAATTTGGTCGCATTTATTCATGGCTTGATCCTTATTCCTATGCGGATAAAGATGGATACCATTTAATTACTTCCTTGAACGCCATTGGCTCGGGGGAAATATTCGGTAAAGGGTATATGAATCGCGAAGTATATGTAGCAGAAAACCATACAGACTTTATTTTCGCTGTCATTGGAGAAGAATGGGGTTTTATCGGTGCTAGCTTCGTTATCTGCTTATAC
>JAAYHP010000120.1 GCA_012735355.1 Lysinibacillus sp.
ATATTGATATAATAATTTGATTATATTTTCTTGTTTTAATAAAGTAAAAAAAGTTATATTTCATATATTTTAAGTATGTTTAATTGCAGCAAAATATATTTTTGTTTTAGAAAAAAAGCGAATGAAAAACAATATGCTTTTCAATTCGCTCACCTAATGGATTGAATTTCTTTTAACATATAAATCAAATATATTATTTAGTTTTTCTTGATTTGATATTGGCTGGTTTGATAAATACTTCGTGATAATAAGGGAGTGCATCGAAAGTTCCTTTAATATCATCATATTCCTTTAAGCCTAAATGAGCTTTAACTACATCGATTACCTTTGGGTCGTGTTCAATAATTAAACGGGAATTTGCATTTGTATCAGTTGGATTTTTAAACATATCAGGAATAATGAGGTTGCTTTTTAATTTACCTCTTATACCGGTTAAAATCACTTTATTTGCAGAAATTCCACCTTTTATATGAATATCTGAAACAGTGCCGTGTAATTCTACTTTTCTATCAGAATATAAGAAGGCATTCACAACATCAGTATTTGTGTCTACATAATTTTTTGTAATTTGACCGTCAGTATTAGAACTAAATCTATAAATGATATCCCCCGTTGCAAAGATAATTAATTTTTTATCTTCCGAGGTATTTAATTGGGAACGTTGAATATCGACATTTCCATTAACGAATAGGATTGCATTCCCGTTAATAATAGAATCATTAATTTTTACATCTCCCTCAATAAAATAAACTCCATTTAAATTAAACTTTTCATTTGCAAATAGCCCTGGATCTAAATTTATTGCTTTGCCTTCCGGAATTAGACCTCCATTATGAAGGAGGAAATCAAGTAAAAGTTTATCGTTTGGATCATCTGTGGAAGATATTAACTTTAAGTTTTTCAGTAAATCGATTAATAATTTATCTTGTTCGCCACCATTTTCAATATAAAATTGTCCGTTCATTCCGTTTGCATGTTTTTTAGCTCCGATTAGCAATTTTAATAATTCATCAAGCTCTATCGTTTTTAACAAATCACCTAAACATAAGCTAGGTAAAATGTTATTTAATAACTCCGTGAGTTCGGCACTGTTTGACAAATAAACACTGCTCAAATATGGTTCATCTGTAGTGATATACAGATTTCCTTTTAGCGTTCTATCTCTAATAATAATGCTAAGGTCTTCAACTTTATAGTTTCCTCCGTTTTCCATCTTTTTATATACCTCATTTAAAGAGGTTAAAGGGCGCCACCAGACAACTTCAAGTTTTTCATTTGCTTTCTGATTTATTTTAGATTTACCAATGGAAATATAACTATTAGTACCAGCTATTTGAACAGGTTTCAACTCGCCATATGTAGGGCTTAAAGTTACCTTGCTTTTTTCTATTAGAGGTCCATTACTATCATTATTATTCAACACTTCTTCTATAGTGCCTTTTGTATAAAAACATTCACTATTGCTTTCCTTAAGATCGAAGTTATAGTATTGTAAATCATAATAATTAAAAATATTAGAAGGGATTTTAAAGTTTCCGACTGTAATTCCACTAACAACATCAATCAGTCAGTTTACAACAGTCCCTATTGAACTAGATAAAAATTCGATTAACCCCTTTGTTTCATTAGAACGTTTACATTTTTCAGGCTTGTTACTAAATTCTTGATTGCTCTTCATTTTAAAAAGAGATTTTTCAGGATTGTAATAAATAGTTGCCGGCTTTCCGTTAGTACCAATAATTTCGGGATAAGTTGATTTTTTCCACGGATTTACCCATCCCTCAGAGTCGACTATTGGAACATATGCATAATTAGATACAATGATATTCCCATTCGTATAGACATCTCCTTTAATTTGAAGGCCACCATTTAAAATTAAAGTTTCCTTTCTGTAATCTGGCTTTCCTTCTTCAGGAGGTACGCCTGGATGGGTAGAAACGGCGAAATCTAAAAAGCTAGGATAATTTTTATATTCTGCTCCTATCTCTACATCTGCTTCAATAGTTCTTTCCTCACCATTTGCATGGCCAGTACTTTGGATTTTTATTGTTTTTCTAAAATCATCTTTATTTCCCACATTTGAAAAGCAAACTTCATATCGTAAAGTGCCGTCTTTTTCTTTATATACGAAAGGATTTCCCCCTTGACATTTGTGATCATTGAGGAATCTATTAAACTTATTTAAATAATTTTGGAAATTATCCGGTGGCACATTAGTAGGGGAAGTAATTTCGGATTTTGGAATGTCCTTTCCTAAAACTTCTTTTTCGATATGAGCTATGATGTGCTCAATCCCGTTTTCTGCATAACTTTTAGCTTGGTTGTAGTTTTCTCGGTGTTCGTTTCGGGTGGTGCC